>NZ_JBHYIQ010000114.1:0-30029 GCF_042739895.1 Amycolatopsis sp. NPDC059021 | reverse complement strand
ATCTTTCCCCCAAAAATGGTGCTCGGGTTCGTACCCCCCCCCCATTTGCGGCTGGCGGTGCGACCCCCCCACCGCACGCCCCATTGAGGTCTTCTCAGTAGCGGTCCGGACGACGGCTGGTGTGACCTCTCGCGCTGGTCAACGGGGTCGCGAATGGCCCATTGGAGACGTTGAACGCCGTCGATGTCCCATTCGCGACGCTCCAGCGCCGGGTCCCATGTCCTGGACGCGCCGTTCGGGACGTTCAGCGTCCCCATCGCGTCGTTCGCGACATCCTCGAGCCGCCCGCGATCCGAGGGACGCCCTGGGTGCGTTCACCGCACCGAGGGACGCCCGCCGCCCCGCATGTCCTGAACGCGCCGTTCGAGACGTGCAGTGGCCGGGGCCCTCGTGTCCTGAAGGGGCGGCGGATTCATGCGATCGTTGCAACATGCTCTACTTAGGACAGTATCATGTTGAGTTTTTGCTTGGGGCTGAACCAGTCCAGGGTTTTGCGGGGGCGGTCGTTGAGCTGGTTGGCGACGGCGGTGAGGTCCTCGGCGGTGTGGACCGACAGGTCGGTGCCTTTGGGGAAGTACTGGCGCAGCAGGCCGTTGGTGTTCTCGTTGCTGCCGCGTTGCCAGGGCGAGTGCGGGTCGGCGAAGAAGATCGCCATCTCGGTGGCCAGGGTGATCTCGGCGTGCCGGGCCATCTCGGTGCCCCGATCCCAGGTCAGCGACCGTTTCAACGCCTCGGGCAGAGTCTGGATCGCGGTGATCATCGCGTCCCGCACGGCCACGGCGTCGTGCCCGTCGGGCAGGGGCAGCAGGATGCAGAACCGGCTGGTGCGTTCCACCAGCGTCCCGATCGCCGAGCCGTTGGCCTTGCCCAGGATCAGGTCGCCTTCCCAATGCCCGGGCACCGCCCGATCCTCGGCCTCGGCGGGACGTTGGCTGATCTCGACGATGCCGGGGATCCGCGACCGGCGCGCGCCGGCCTGGCGCCGCGGGCGGCGCAACGCCCGCCCTGTCCGCAAACATGCGGCCAGTTCCCGGCGCAGCGCGCCCCGGCCCTGCACATAGAGCGACTGGTAGATCGTCTCGTGCGACACCCGCATCTCCGACCGGTCAGGAAACTCCACCGGCAGCATCGCAGCGATCTGCTCCGGCGACCACCGATCCAGCAACCGCGCCTGCACCCACTCCCGCAACCCGAGATTACCGGCCAGCTTCGCCGTCTTCGGCCGCCGCGCCCGCACCCGCGCCGCCACCTCGGCCCGATGCGCCCGATACCCGTCCCGGCCACCGTTACGACTGATCTCCCGGCTCACCGTCGACGGCGTCCGCCCCAACCGGTCCGCGATCACCCGCATCGACTCACCCCGCGCCAGACCCAGCGAGATCTCCTCCCGCTCCGCCACCGACAAATACCGTGTCCCCAACGGGCGGGGCGCGTTACCGATCACCCCACCAGCATCGGCGAACCACCGCCTCCCCGTCTCATGCGACACACCCACCACCCGCGCCGCAGGCTTGGCCGCCACCCCCGCCCGCACCAACTCCCAAAAACACACCCGCACACCCCGCGGCAACACCACATTCGTCATCACAACCTCCGACCACAACCGGTGTTGCAACCACCCCATGAACCCGAGGGCCATTGAGGACGTTCAACGTCCTGAAGGGGCCCTTGGGGACATCGACGGGGCCCGGCGCGCGGCGGGCATGTCCCGAACGCGTTCGGTGCGCTGGACGCAACCAACGCCACATTGGGGCGCATGACCGCGCCCGGCCGGACCCCGGTCCTCGCTACTTGCCGAGGAGGGGGCCGAGCAGGTCGGAGACGTCGGCGCGGGGGAGTCCGGCCGCGAGCTTCTCCCCGGGCAGCCCTGCCGCGGTCAGCGCCTCGACGGCCTGGGGCAGGGGGAGGTGGTTCAGCCAGCGGGCCGTCAGGTCGTGGACCGCCTGGGCGGTCGGCTCGCCGTAGAGGCGGAACCGGCCGATGCCGCCGTCCGGGTGACTGTCGATCCGGACATGCGTGACCGGACGGCCGGCGGCGAGCCGGAACCGGTGGGTGGTGTCCGGCTGGAGCTTCGTCTCCGGCAACAGCGGGAACCACGCCGCGTCGTCGTCCGGCGACGCGGTCTCACTGTCCACACCGGACAGAGAGATGCGATCCGGCGCGTTGCCGAGGTAGTGCGTGGTGGTCACCTCCGCGACCAGCGGAGTCGCCGCGCAGGCCAGCGCCAGCACCGCCCAGTCGTGCCCGTCGTCGCGGCGGCGGGCGGTCTCCCAGCCGTCGGCCATGAACCGGGACTCGCCGGGCTGGAGCATGTTGGCGGGTGGCGAGAAGAAGCTGTCGCTGCACCGGAGCACGGTGCCGCCGTTCAGGGTCGCCGCGAGGTCGAACGGCAGCCCGGACAGGTCGCGGGGGTCGGGGACGACCTCGCCGTGCACCCGCAGCCGCGCGATTCCGCCGTCCGGAAGGATGTGCAGCCGGAGGTGCGTGACCCGCCGCGCACTGTCCACTGTGAACACGTTGTGCGTGCCGCCCGCGAGTGGGCTCTCCGGCAGCAGTTCGAACCACTCGGCGGCCTCCAGCTCTTCGACGCCGGGGTAGCCCTCGACGCCGGTCGCCTCGACGCGGCAGCGTTCCGGGTAGTTGCCGAGGAAGAACGAGGTGTCCACGTCGATCGCGCGCACGACGCCGGGGGCGCCGAGCCGGAGCAGCACCCAGTCGTGCCCGCCGGTCCTGCCGAAGCGCCTGCGAGTCTCCCAGCCGTCGTACTCCTGGCCCTTCGGGGTGAAGGTGTGCGGCCGGAAGACCGGGGCCTCGGCCTTGATGAGGTTTTCCTTGTCGGCGAAGAACTCGTCGCTGGCGGCCAGGACGGTGCCGCCGTGCGGCCGGGACGCGAGGTCGGGCAGGGTGGTCGGTTCGGTGATCATGTGTTCCTCTCTCGGGACAACAGAACTCCGGTGGGCTCGCCGTCGATCTCCCGGCCGCGCAGCCAGGTCCGGTGGACGACACCGTGCAGCCGCGCTCCGGCGTACGGTGTGATCGGGTGCCGGTGCCGCAACCCGCCGGCGTCGACGGTGAATTCCTCGTCGGGGGCGAAGGCGACGAGGTCCGCGTCGCGGCCGGGGGCGATCCGTCCCTTGCCGGACAGTCCCGCGAAGTCCGCGGGCGCGGTGGACATCCAGCGCACGACGGCGGAAAGCGGGAGCCCGCGGCGCCGCGCCTCGGTCCAGACCGCGGGCAGCCCCAGCTGCAGCGAGGAAACCCCGCCCCACGCCGCGCCGAACCCGCCTCGCTTCAGTTCGGGCGTCGAGGGCGAATGATCGCTGACCACGCAGTCGAGGACGCCGTCGGTCAGTCCTCGCCACAGCCGGTCCCGGTTGACCTCGTCCCTGATCGGCGGGCAGCATTTGAACTCCGTCGCTCCGTCCGGGATCCGTTCGGCGGCCAGCGTCAGGTAGTGCGGGCAGGTCTCGGCGGTGATCCGCACCCCGGCCGCGCGGGCGACGGCGATCCGGCCGAGCGCGGCGGCCGAGGACAGGTGCAGGATGTGTGCCCGCGCGGAATACCGCGTCGCGCGGTCGATCAAGCCGTCGATGGCTCGCTGTTCGGCCGATTCCGGGCGCGAGGCGAGGAAATCCGGGTAGGACTCGCCCGCCGGTGGGGCCGCGTCCAGTTCGCCCGCGTCCTCGGCGTGCACGATCAGCAGCGCGTCCATCTTGGACAGTTCGGCCAGCGCGGCGTCGAGTCCCGCCCAGTCCAGCGGCGGGAATTCGTCCACTCCGGACGGGGAGAGGAAGCATTTGAAGCCGAAGACACCCGCCTCGTGCACCCCGGCGAGGTCATCGAGATTGCCGGGGATCGCTCCGCCCCAGAAGCCGACGTCCACCACGCACTGCCCGGCCGCCGCCGCGCGTTTGACCGCCAGCGCGTCCACCGTCACCGTGGGCGGCAGGCTGTTCAGCGGCATGTCGAGGATCGTGGTGACCCCGCCCGCCGCCGCGGCCGCCGTCGCGGTGGCGAAACCCTCCCATTCGGTGCGGCCGGGCTCGTTGACGTGCACGTGGGTGTCCACCAGCCCGGGAAGCAGGGCGAGGCCGCCGAGATCGACGTCCCGCGCTGCGTCCACAGTGGAATCCCGGTCGAGTACGGCGGTGATCCGTCCGTTGTGGACGCAGATGGCCGCCGGGCGAGGGCCGCCGGGGGTGTGGACCTGGTCCGAACGCAGTACGAGGTCGGTCATGGGCTCCTCAGCCAGTCTTCGGCCAGCCGCGCGGACACCCTGGTCAGCAGCGGTCCGGCAGCGGCGATACAACGAGCCGGGTCCGGCTCGGCGTCGGTCAGCGCGTACGCGGCCTCGAAGCCCGAGTCCCGTAGCGCGGCAGGGGTGAGCAAGCAGCGGCCCGCGACCGCGACCACCGGAACGGCCGCCTTCCGTGCCTTCGCCGCGACTCCCGCGGGCGCCTTGCCGCGCAGGGTCTGCTCGTCGAGCGAGCCTTCACCGGTGACGACGAGCCGGGCGTCACGCAAGGCGTCGTCGAATCCGAGCAGTTCGGTGAGCAGCTCGATCCCGGGCCGCCTCCGCGCGTGCAACACGGCGAGCGCGGCGAATCCGACACCGCCCGCCGCGCCCGCGCCGGGGCGCGCCGCGTCCGCCGGGCCGGCGACCTCGGCCCAGCGCCGCAGCCCGTCCTCCAGTACCCGGATCGCGGCCGGGCCCGCTCCTTTCTGTGGTCCGTAGACCGCGGCGGCGCCGTGCGGGCCGAGCAGCGGGTTGTCGACGTCGCTCGCCAGCTCGATATCCACTTCGGACAGTGCGGGGTCCAGATCGGACAGTTCGAGGCGGTGCAGCTCACGCAACGCGGCGCCGCCAGGGGAAAGCTCGGCACCGGAGGAGTCGAGCAGCCGGGCGCCGAGCGCGGTCAGCAGGCCCGCTCCGCCGTCGGTGCAGGCGCTGCCGCCCACGCCGAGCACGATCCTGCGGGCACCGGATCTGATCGCCGCGGCGATCAGATCCCCGGTACCCGCGCTGGACGCGGTCAACGGCGCGGGCACGTCGCCGGGAAGCCGATGCAGACCGGACGCCTCCGCCAGCTCCACCACCGCGGTGTCGCCCGACAGCGCGAAGGAGGCGGTGATCCGCTGCCCGGTCGGTCCCCGCGCGGGTACGTCGACGCGGCGGAAACCGGCGGCGACCGCCGCGGCCACGGTCCCGTCGCCCCCGTCGGCCACCGGCAACGTGCGCACCGGGACGCCGGGGACGACGGAACCGATGCCTGCCGCGACGGCGTCGGCGACCTCGGTGGCGGTCAGTGAGCCCTTGAACTTGTCCGGCGCCACCAGGACATGGGACCCGCTCACGGTTTCTTCGTGCCGGCCCGGTAGGCGCGCCAGTCGCCGATCTCGGTGATGTCGGTGAGCTGGACGTGCGAGGTGTACGGACGGCGCAGCAGCATCGCGAAGGCCGAACTGCCGTCGGCGAGTTCGACTACGCCGAGTTCCAGCTCGTGGGGCTCGCTCGGCAGGACACGGTCCCGCAGGACGTCCATCGGCAGGTCGTACACCTCGCCGGACACCGCGGCTCCACCGTGCGATACCGGATAGAGCGCGGGGCAGGCGTCGCCGACGGAGTAGAAGCGGTACTTCGGCGCGGTTTTTGTTGCCGTGACGAGCGGGGCGTCGCCGATGAGGTGATGCAGCGGCTCACCCCGCATGGCTCCGCCGTTGAGGAACATCAAGGCCATTTCTCGCTCCTTACTTGAAGAGAGCTTCGATACCGGTGACACCGAAGTAGACACCGAAGATCAGCGCGAGCACGGTCAGCAGCCAGCCCGCCTCGCGCCACCGGCCCTTGCAGGTCTTGATCAGCACGAACGCGATGAGCCCGGCCCCGACGCCGTTGGTGATCGAGTAGGTGAACGGGATGACCGCGACCGTCAGGAATACCGGGATCACGTAATCCGCGTCGTGCCAAGGGATGTTGCGGCACTGGGCCAGCATCATCGCGCCGATCACCACGAGCGCGGGCGCCGCGGCCTGTGCCGGGACGACGTCGGCCAGCGGGGTGAACAGCAGGGTGGCGGCGAACAGCGCCCCGGTGACCACGCTCGCCAGCCCGGTCCGCGCGCCATCGCCGACCCCGGCCGCCGATTCGAGGAACACGGTGTTGGGGGAGGCGCCGCTGACTCCGCCCATGACCGCACCGGCGCCGTCGACGAGCAGGATCCGGCCCATCCGCGGCACCTTCCCGTCGCGGGACAGCCCGGCCTCGTCGGAGACGCTGGTGATCGTGCCCATCGCGTCGAAGAAGCCGGAAAGCACCAGCGTGAACAGGAACACCGTCGCCGCGATCGGCCCGGCCGAGACGAAGCCGCCGAACAGGTCGACGTGTCCGAACAGCCCGAAGTCCGGCGCCGCGAGCAGCCGGTCGGGCACCCTCGGCTCCACCAGTCCCCAGCCGGCGATTCCGAAGCCCTGGCTGAGCACGATCGCGAGCACGGTGGCCGCGCCGATGCTGATCAGTACCGCGCCGGGCACCTTCCGCGCGGTCAGCACGGTCATCAGCAGCAGCCCGAAGCAGAACACCACGATCGGCCAGCCGGACAGATGCCCGTTCAGCCCGAGCCGGACCGGCACGGTGGTGTGCGCCGCGTCCGGCGTCCGGGTCACGAAACCGGCGCTGACCAGGCCGACCAGCGCGAGGTAGAGGCCGACGCCGACGGTGATGGCGGTCTTCAGCGCCTTCGGGATCGCGTCCATGATCCGCTGGCGGATCCCGCTCGCGGCCATCAGCACGATGCAGACGCCTTCGAGCACGACCAGCCCGAACGCCTGCGCCCAGGTCATCGCCGGCGCCATCTGGAAGGCCACGATGCCGTTGATGCCCAGCCCCGCCGCCAGCGCGAGCGGGGCGTTGCCGATCAGTCCCATGAGGACGGTCATCACCGCGGCGGCGAGCGCGGTGGCGGTGGTGATCTGCGACGAGGTCAGCCGCGCGCCGGTGATGTCGGCCGACGCGCCGAGGATGAGCGGGTTGAGCAGCACGATGTAGGCCATCGCGACGAAGGTGGTGACACCGCCGCGGATTTCGCGGCCGACAGAGGATCCGCGGCCGCGGATCGCGAAGAGGCGTTCGAGCGGGGAGAGGCGGGGTGGGGTGGCGGGTACGCCGAGGCGGGCCTCGGGCTGGGTCCGGGTCATGCGTCCTTCCCTTGCCGGTGGGCGTGCTTCGCCGCGCCCCGCATGGCACGGGGCGTCGGTGAGCGGGACGTTTGGGTTTTTCTGGTGCTCCGGTCAGCACCGGTTTCGGCCAGGTTCTGGCGATTTCCGGTGGGTTTTCGGCTCAGTATTCGACGCGTGCGGTGTTGTCCAGCCAGGCCGCGAAGGGAACGAATCCGTCTACTGTGGACAGCCTGGCGACGGGTACGTCCCAGCTGTCCCTCGGCTTGTCGAAGAGCTCGTAGAAGGCGCGGTCGTCGAAACCGGCCTTGGCCGCGTCGTGGCGGTCGCCCGCGTAGATGACGCGGTCGATCCTGGCCCACAACGCCGAGCTGAGGCACATCGGGCAGGGCTCGCAGCTCGAAACGAGCACGCAACCGTCCAGTTTGAACGTTCCGAGTTCCTGGCAGGCCGCGCGGATCGCGGTCACCTCGGCGTGCGCGGTCGGGTCGAGGTTCGCCGTGACACGGTTGATGCCGGTCGCGACGATCTCGTGGTCGCGGGCGATCAGCGCGCCGAAGGGGCCGCCGCCGTTCGCGACGTTCTCGGTGGCCAGCCGGATCGTTTCGGCGAGCCAGCCGGTTTCGAGGTCGGTGTGCACGAGCATGGATACTCCAGGATCGGGTTCAGATGCCGGTGATGTGCTCGGGTTTGATCGGGACGCGCGGGAGCGCGAGGCCGGTGGCCGCGCGGATCGCGTTCGCGATCGCCGGGGTAGCGGAGATGGTCGGTGGCTCGCCGACGCCCCGGACGCCGTAGGGCGCGTGGGGATCGGGACGTTCCAGCACGTCCACGGTCATCGGCGGCATGTCGAGGATGGTCGGGATGAGGTAGTCGGTGAACGACGGGTTGCGCACCATTCCGCCGGTGACCTGGATCTCCTCCATGACCGCGAGGCCGAGGCCCTGCGCCGATCCGCCGTGGATCTGCCCGAGTACGGCGTCCGGGTTCACCGCCTTGCCGACGTCCTGCGCGCAGTCCAGCTGGACGACCTTGACCAGGCCGAGCTCGGTGTCCACGTCGACGACGGCGCGGTGTGCGGAGAAGCCGTACTGGACGTGGGCGTTGCCCTGGCCGGTTTCGGGATCGAGCGGGTAGGTCTTGCGGTGGTGGTATTCCCGGGTCTCCTCGACGACCTCGTCCCCGAGCACCTCCGCGAGGTCCGCCAGCACGACGCCGTCCGCGTCGGTCAGCTTCCCGCCGCTGAGGCTCAGCCCCTCCGGGGACACGCCGAGGCGGCGCGCGGCCAGCGCGTAGACCTGCTCGGCCACCGCGAGACACGCGTTCCGCACCGCGCCGCCGGTGATGTAGGTCTGCCGGGACGCCGAACTGGACCCGGCGTCGCCGACGCTCGTGTCGTGCGGGTGCAGGGTGACCCGCTGGACACCGAGTTCGGTGCGCGCGATCTGCTGCTGCACGGTGACCAGGCCCTGGCCGACCTCGGCTGCCGCGGTGTGCACCAGCGCGACCGGCTCGCCGCCGATCACCTCCAGCCGCACCCGGGCCGTCGAGTAATCGTCGAGCCCTTCGGCGTAGGAGATGTTCTTGATGGTCACGCCGTAGCCGACACCACGCACGACTCCCTCGCCGTGCGTGGTGTTGGCCGCGCCGCCGGGCAGTTGCAGGATGTCGGCGTCGGTGTTTTCCGGCGGCAGCGGCAGATCCCGGACCCGCTGGACGAGTTCGGCGACGGGCGCGGGGAAGTCGACCACCTGGCCGGTGACCGTCGTCGATCCCTCGCTCATCGCGTTGCGGACGCGCAGTTCGGCCGGGTCCATGCCGAGCGCGGCGGCCAGTTTGTCCATTTGGGACTCGTAGGCGTAGGTCGGCTGGACCGCGCCGAGCCCGCGCATCGCCCCGCAGGTCGGATTGTTGCTGTAGACGCCCCAGCCCTCGATGTGCGCGTTGGGCACGTTGTACGGGCCGACGCTCAACGTCGTGCCGTTGCCGACCACGACCGGGGTCTTGGAGGCGTAGGCACCACCGTCGAAATACAGCCTCGCCCGGACGTAGACCAGTTCGCCGTCGCGAGTCGCGCCGTGCTCGTAGTACATCCGGGCGGGGTGGCGGTGCACGTGCCCGAAGAAGGATTCCTCGCGGTTGTACGACATCTTCACCGGACGGCCGGTCCGCAGCGCCAGCATGCACGAATGGACCTGCATGCTCAGGTCCTCCCGGCCGCCGAACGCGCCGCCGACGCCGGACAGCGTCAGCCGCACCTTCTCCGGCGGCAGCCCGAGCGCGTGCGCGGTCTGCTTCTGGTCGACGTGCAGCCATTGCGTCGCGAGGTAGAGGTCGACGCCGCCGTCCTCGTCCGGCACGGCGAGTCCCGCTTCGGGGCCGAGGAAAGCCTGGTCCTGCATGCCGATCTCGTACACCCCGGAGACCACCACGTCCGCTTTCGCTTCCGGGTCGCCCTTGACGATGCGCTGGTAGCGCACGAGGTTGCCGCCCGGGTGCAGCTTCGGCAGCGAGTCATCGTGCGCGGCGCGTTCCGGGTCGGTGATCGGCTCCAGTACGTCGTAGTCCACCCGGATCTTCTTGAGCGCCTGCCGCGCGATCTCCGGGTGGTCGGCGGCGATCAGCGCGACCGGTTCTCCTTGGTACCGCACGAGATCTTCGGCGAGCACCGGGGTGTCCTGGTGTTTCAGGCCGTAGACGTTCTCACCGGGGACGTCCTCGTGGGTGAGCACGGCGTGCACACCGGGCGCGGCCAGCGCCGCCGAGACGTCCACGGCGAGGATGCGCGCGTGCGGATACGGGCTGCGCAGGGTGGCGCCCCACAGCATGTTCTCGTGCCACAAGTCGGAGGCGTAGGCGAACTCGCCGCGGACCTTGAGCGTGCCGTCCGGCCTCAGTGGACTGTCGCCGACTCCGCCGGAGATGGTGTCGGCCAGGTTCTGCGGGGAACGGGCGGGCGCGTTCATCGGACCCCCTCCTTGTCCCGGCGGCGGGTGGCGGCGAGCCGGACCGCCGCCAGGATCTTCTCGTAGCCGGTGCAGCGGCACAGGTTCCCGGCGAGCGCTTCCCGGATCTCCGGGTCGCTCGGCTCGGCGTTCCGTTCGAGGAGGTCGTGCGCGGCGACCAGCAGGCCCGGCGTGCAGAATCCACATTGGACGGCACCGGTCTCCGCAAAGGACTCCTGGACCGGGTCGAGCCGGTCGTCGTCGGCCAGCCCTTCGACCGTGCGTACCTCGCGGCCTTCTGCCTGGCCGGCCGCGACCAGGCAGGAGCACGCGGGGACGCCGTCGAGGTAGACCGTGCACGAGCCGCATTCGCCCTGCTCGCAAGCGTTCTTTGAGCCGGGGAGCCCCAGCCGCTCCCGCAGTACGTAGAGCAGGCTTTCCCCTTCCCAGACGTCGTCGGCCTCGCGTTTCTCGCCGTTGACGGTAAGGTTCACGCGCATGCCCGTCCTCCTCGGGTGTAGTCGGACCAGGCCCAGCCGAGGGTGCGGCGGGCCAGCACGGACAGCGCGTGCCTGCGATAGGCGGCGCTGCCCCGGACGTCGTCGATCGGCGACGCGGCCTCGGCGACCAGCGCGCCGAACCGGCGCAGCACCGAGTCCTTCAACGGCTGGGGAGAATCCCAGTCCAGTTCTCCGGCGAGGAACTCCTCGGCGGCGGTTGCCGCGCGGGGCGTCGGAGCGGCGGAACCGAGCCCGGTGCCGACGCGCCGCTGTGCGGGATGCAGGGCAAGGCCGAAGGCGCAGACCGCGATCACCATCGCGTTGCGGGTCCCGACCTTGCTGAACTGTTGCGGCCCTTCGGCCGGCGCGAGGTGGACGGCGGTGATCAGCTCGTCCGGTTCGAGCACGTTCCGCTTCACCCCGAGGTAGAAGTCCTTCGCCGCCACGATCCGGGTGCCTTTCGCCGAGGCGATTTCGACGTCGGCGCCCGCGGCGAGCAGGGCGGGGTGGCTGTCGCCCGCCGGGGACGCGGCGCCGAGGTTGCCGCCGACACTGCCCCGGTTGCGGATCTGCGGTGAGCCGACGGTGCGCGCGGCCATCGCCAGTCCGGGCAGTTCCGTGCCCAGTTCGGCGATGATCCGGGCGTAGGGCACCGCGGCGCCGATCCGGATCCGGCCATCCTGGCGGCCGTGCTCGTGCAGTTCGGCGACCCGGTTCAGATCGAGCAGGGCGGTGGGACGGCGATGGTCGAAGTTGAGTTCCACCATGACGTCCGTGCCGCCCGCGATGGGGACCGCGTCGGGGTGTTCCGCTTTGAGTGCCAGCGCTTCGGCGAGCGTGCGGGGTCGTAGAAAGTCCATTGTGGACGCCTTTCTCAGTCCCAGGCCGGACCCGCGGGCGGCGCGTCGTCGCGCAGCACGGTGCCTTCGATGAGCCCGTACGGGCGATCAGCCGCGTAGAACACCTCGCCGGGGTTGTCCAGGCCGAACGGGGTGAGGTCGGTCAGGAAGTGGTGCTTGTTCGGCAGGCTCAGCCGGACCTCGGCGATTCCCGGAACGTGCTGGAGGACCCGCTCGCCCATGGCGTACAGCGTTTGCTGCAGCGAGAAACTGTAGGTCGCAGCGAACGCCTCCAGCAGGTTCTGGCGCGCGTCGCGGTAGCTCGCTTCCCAGTCGACGTCGTCGGTCGTGGCATGCCGCCAGGTCGCGTTCACGGCGGTGGCGAGGATGCGGTCCTTGGTCTCCGGCAACGTGGTGTACTGATCGCGCGGGAAACCCCAGAACTCGGAGTCGGTGGAGTTGAGCACGGTCAGGTCGGTGATCCCGGACAGCGCCCACGACCGCTCGCCGTCGTAGCTGACCACGGTGGTGCGGGTGCCGTCGCCCGAGCGGGAGAACGAATGCCGGGCCGGTTCGCCGTCGACCGCCAGCCGCGACCACGAGTACTGCTCGATGGCGACCCGTGCGAAGTGGATGCTCTCCTGCGAATCGACGAAGTGCCGGGCCAGCCGCAGCGCGAAGTCCTCGATGGACCCGATGCCGTCGCGGGCGAAGGCGAACACGGTGTTCTTCTGCGTGTCGGTGGCCAGCACCTTGTCGTTCGCGCCGCTCAGGTGCGTGTCGGCCATGTCGCCGGACAGCGCGACGCTGACGTTGAGGTCGGTGATCCGGTGCTCCTCGCCGTCGCGGTCGATGCGGACGAGTCGGACTTCGGCCTTGCCGTACCGGTTCCCGCCGAGAACGATCGCCATCTTCTCTGTGCTCCTCGTGGTCCGAACTGGATGTCTGAAGTGGACGGTGCTCAACTGCCCCGGTAGGTCGAGTACGCGTACGGGCTCAGCAGCAGGGGGACGTGGTAGTGCTCGCCGGGATCGCCGATCCGGAAGGCCACCGTGACTTCGGGGTAGAACGCGCCGGGGCCGAGGTAGGCGCCGGTGTCGAAGACGAGCCGGTGCGTGCCGGGACCGGGGGACCAGCCGGTGATCCGGCCGTCGGCGTCCGTCCGCTCCTCGGCGATCGTCGTCCAGCCCGTGTCGTCGTGACGGTCGAGCCGGACGGCGAGCCCGGTCGCGGGGCGGCCCTTCGCGGCGTCCAGGACGTGGGTCGACAGGCTCAAGACAGCCACCTCTCCAGTCGCAGCCGGACGATCTTGCGCAGTTCCTCGCGGACCACGGCGCGTTCGGCCTGTTCGTCATTGCCGAGGCGGGCATTGAGGTTCGCCAGGATCTCGGCCGCGGACAGCCCGCTCGCGCAGATCAGGAACACCCGGTCGAAGACGCGCTCGTACTCGGCGTTCGCCTCGGCCAGTTCCGCGAGGACGGTGGCGTCCGCCGTCGCGGCGGCGGACTGTTCACGACGGGACCACGCCGCCTCGCGGCCCTGGCCCTCGGCCCGCTCGCCGATCCGCGGATGGGCGGACAGCGCTTTCTCGATCTCGTCCCAGCCGAGGACGGCCAGTTCCATGTCCGAAGCACGCAGGACCGCGTCGACGTCGTCGTAGGGGCGGCCCGCCGCGACCGCCGCCGCCCAGACCGGCGACGCGCAGCAGGCGAGCAGTTCGCGCTCGGCCGCGGCGCCGGGGAGGGCGTGGAAGGGGGCGAGCACGCTCCGTGAAGATTCCCTCATGTCGTATCGTGGCCTCCCGCTCGTCGCCTCGTCGCGCCTCGCTGTGCCCGAGCGCTCGCTTTCCGGGCTGTGAAGCAGTACACACTGGGTGTTCCGCCGCTGGCCAGCGGCGGATGCACCGAAAGAACGGGGGCGCGGGGACGTGGTTTTCGTGCTTTCCTCCAAAGACGGACACACACCCGGGAGGCACGGTGCGACTGAGTGCCCTGTTGGCGGCCGAGCAGCTCGGGCTCACGCTGCTGGTCGGAGAAGACCAGCTCGAGCGGAGTTTCGAGCGTGTCTTCACCGCGACGCTGCGTGATCCCCGGCGTTATCTCACCGGCGGGGAGCTGGTGCTCAGCGGCATGGAGTGGTGGAACAACCCAACCGAGTCGGAGGCGTTCGTCGCCGCGCTCGCGGAGGCCGACGTCGCGGCACTCGGCGCGGGAACCGCCCAATGGGGTGGTGGTCCGGTGCCGGACCACATGGTGGCGGCCTGCCGCCGTCATCGCGTGCCGCTGATCGAAGTCCCGGTGAACGTCTCGTTCGCCACCATCAGCGAGCAGGCCATCCTCTGGCTGGCGGCCGAACGCGCCGAGCGCACACCGGGGGCGGGCCGGTTCCTCGACCAGTACCGGCGGCTGGTGGCGGCCGTCGCGGACGGCGGGGGCATCGCCAACCTGATCGCCGCGGGCGCGACCGAACTGGGCGCGGACTGCTGGGTGCTGAGCGCCACCGGACGCCTGATCGCCGGACCGGCGGACACGCTCGCCGCGGACCGCCGGGCGCTGCTGGCCGAGCGGTTCCTGCGCGCGGACCGGCTGCCGAAGGTCGTCGAGACGGACGCGGGCCCGGTGACCCTGCTGTCCGCGGCCGCGCGGGCGGGGCATCGTGTGGTCAGCTGGTTCCTCGTGCTCGACGGAGACCATGAGGCGGCCGACCGCGAGCTGGCCGCGGAACTGGCCACGCTGGCCGGTCTCGAACGCACCCGGCTGGACGAGGCGAAGCGGGCGGAGGACCGGGCGGCCGAGCCGCTGCTCCGGTTGGCGCTGGCGGAAAACACGACCGCGGCCGAGGTCGCCTCGCGCCTGCCGGAGGCCGATCTCACGCCCGCCGATCCGGTGTGCGCGGTGTCGGTGAGCCTGGACGGTGGCGGCCCCGGCCTCGCCGCGGTGCTCCTCGCGGAGCTGCTCGCCCCGCTGGGGGACCGCGCGATCATCGGCGAGGTCGACGGCGAAACCCTCGGCGTGGCCCGGATTTCGCCCGGCGCGGGGCTGGACGCGGTGGACGCGCTGGTCGCCGAGATGAAGGAAGCCGTGCGGACGCTCGAACCCGCGCTCGGCTCGGCGCGGCTGGCGGTCGGCGCGAGCCGGCCACTCGACGCCGCCGGCCTGCGGTCGGCCGTGCACGAGGCGCGGCACGCCCGCAAACTCGCCGAGCTGGCGCCCGGCCGGGCCACCGTGGTAGCGGGCGACGACGTCGCCTCGCACCTGCTGCTGCTCGCCGCGGTCCCGGACGAGCTGCGGCGGTCGTTCCGGTCGCGGGTGCTCGGGCCGGTGCTGGCCTACGACGCCGCGCACAAGTCCGAGCTGGTCCACACCCTCCGGGTGTTCCTGCGGAACTCGGGATCCTGGACGCAGACGTCGGCAGCCCTGCACGTCCACGTCAACACCCTGCGCTACCGGATCAGCCGGATCGCCGAGCTGACCGGCCGGGATCTCGCGTCGTTCCCGGACCGGGTCGACCTCTACCTGGCACTCGACCAGGAGTGAGGCCGCGGCGGCGCCCGTCGCGAACGACGCGTAGCGGACGTTCGACGTCTCGAACGGAGCGTTCGGGACATCTCATGGCGCTCAAGGTGACGGCTGGACTTCCACGGCGGCGGCGCCCGTCCCGAACGCTCCGTTCGGGACGATCAGCGTCCCCCACGGAGCGTTCGCGACAAAGGCACCGCGGTGAATCCACGGTGGGCGCCGCGAAGGACCCCTTACCGGCGCTGAGTGGCGCGAAGGAGTCCTTCACGGCATTGGGCGTGCCCTGGCAGGGCATTTTGACGTCGAGTTTTGTTCACCGGCGACCGGATCTCGACGGTGAATTCAGGACGGGAAAGACTCGTGATCGACATTCCGGTGCTGCCGCGTCGGCAATATTCCGGAGATTGCCGGGGTTGGTCCATTTTCCCCGTCCTGGCCGCGAAATCGCCCACACGAGGGGTGATCCCGTAGCGATCTTGCCCTGCCGGGGAACAAGAGGACGAGCGGGCTCACTCGAATGCCGTAATCGCCCTCCCGCGTGGTCGTGAATTGCGCAAACGAGCACTTCCGCGCCGTATGCGCCGGTTATCCTGGCCTTCCCCTTTTCGGATGAGGAAGGCGTGGCGGTTGGCTGAGTCGGGCAAGTGGGCGGGGCGCCTCGGCTGGCTCGCGCTGACCATCGGACCGCCGTCCGCCGTGGCGGGCGCGTGGCCGGGCTGGGCGGCGGGCAGGCCGGTGGTCGCCGGGCTGCTGCTGGTCGGCTACGAGGGGGTGCTGGCGATCATCGCGTTCGCCGGCGGGGTCACCGGTGATCTGGTGAAACGCTGGCGCGAACGGCTGGTCACCCGGCTCGACCAGCCGCTGTGGCGCCGCCTGTTCCGCTTCGACCGGCGCTACCGGGAATTCGTACTGGGCAGCCTGCGCTTCGTCGATCTCAAGGGATTGACGACCATCGGGCCCTACACGCCCCAGCTCGACGAGGTCTTCGTCGATGTCGGCCTGGCGCCGCGCAGCCCGCACCAGGTCGCGGCCGATCCGCTGGGCGACGTGCCCGCCGGGGTGACCGAGCGGTATCAGCTGTGGAACTTCCTGGACCATCCGGCGTCCCGGGTCCTGGCGGTGGTCGGCGCAGCGGGCAGCGGGAAGACCACGCTGCTGCGGTACACGGCGCGGCTGGTCTGCCGGTCCGGTGGCAGGCGGCGGCGCGCGGTCCCGATCCTGTTGTTCCTCCGCGACCACGCGGCCGAGATGATCGCCGACCCGGACGTGTCCCTCGCCGAGCTGGCGCGCCGTACGCTCGGCCGGTACCGCGCCGACGAGCCGGCCGGCTGGTTCGAACAGAAACTGCGCGACGGCGAATGCGTGGTGCTGCTCGACGGGCTGGACGAGGTGGCGCGCCGCGAGGACCGCCGCGCGGTGGCGGACTGGGTCGAGCGGCTGATCGGGCAGTATCCGGGCAACGACTTCGTGATCACCTCCCGGCCGCGTGGCTACCAGTCGGCCGAGATCGCCGGGGCCACCGTCCTGCAGGTGCGCCGTTTCACCGACGAGCAGGTGGCCCGGTTCGTCCGTGCCTGGTGCAGTTCGGTCGAGCGGTACAGCGCGGGTTCCGACCTGCAGGAAGCCGAGCGGCGCGCGGCGTCGGCCGCGGACGATCTGCTCGACCGGCTGCGCGATTCCCCTTGGCTGTACGAGCTGACGGTCAATCCGCTGCTGCTGACGATGATCACCAACGTGCACCACTACCGCGGCGCGCTGCCCGGCAGCCGGGCCGAGCTGTACAGCGAAATCTGCGAGGTGATGCTCTGGCGGCGGCGCGGCGCCAAGAAACTGCCGATCGAACTGGGCGGGGACCAGACCGAGTTCCTGTTGCGGCGGCTCGCGTTCGACATGATGGAACGCCGGGTGCGGGACCTCCCGAAGGAGGAGGTCGTCGCCTCGATCAAACCCGCGCTGCGCCGGGTGGCCAGGGGCCTGTCGGCGGCGGAGTTCCTCACCGGCGTCGGCTCGGAGGGGCTGCTGGTCGAGCGCGAGAACGGCCTGTATTCCTTTGCCCACCACACTTTCCAGGAATACCTGGCGGCCGCGCACATCCGCGACAAGGGACTGACCGAGCTGCTGCCCGGCACCGTCGAGGACGGCTGGTGGCGGGAGAGCACGCTCCTGTACGCCGCCCGGTCGGATTCCGACGCGATCATCCAGGCCTGCCTCGCCTCGGACAGCGTCCACGCGCTGGCACTGGCCTTCGACTGCGCGGAGCAGGCCAGGGAGATCGACCCGGAACTGCGGGACCGTCTGGACCGGCTGCTGCGCTCCGCCTACGAGGCGGGCACCGAACCCCGGCGCCGCAAGCTGATGGCGGACGTCCTGATCACCCGGCACCTGCGGCGGCTCATCCCCGCCGGCACGGCCCGGATCTGCCCGCAGCCGATCACCTCGGACATCTACCGGCTGTTCCTGTCCGACACCGGGCACGATCTTCCCGACGATCCGCGGCCGTTCCAGCCCGGTTCGGACGCGCCGGTGGTCGGGGTGCGCGGCACCGACGCGCTCGCCTTCGTCGGCTGGGTCAACGACGTCGTCGGCGGCGAACCGGCCTATCGGCTGCCCACGAGTGCCGAGATCGGCGATCCGGCCGTGCAGCGCGCGCTGCACCCGGCGGAAGCGGAGCGCTCGGCCGCGCTCAGCGTCTGGTTCGACCAGAACGGTTCGGGGCCGCGGTTGTGGACGCCGGGGCAGGGCAGGCATCCGTACACAGTGGACACCGAGACGCTGGGCGAGCGGGTCGGCAAGGACTGGGCCGATTCGGCGCCGACCCTGGCCCGGCTGCTGCTGATCCGGTCACTGGTCGTCCTGCGGGCCCTCGAATTCGACCTCAAGCGCACGGTGGCGGGCATCAGGGCGCGGAATCTCGCGGGGGAGCTGGTCCACGGTCTCGCCCGTGCGGCGGATCTCGCGCTCGCCCAGGTCCGCGATCCCGGGCTGGCCAAGGCGCTGGACCCGGCCCTCGCGCACGCCTTCGACCTGGCCAGGATGGTGGATCTGGAGGTCGACCACGCCAGGGCGCTCGACCTGGCCCGGCTCCGCGATCTCGCGCGGATCCGGTCCGTCGACCTCGCGCTGGCGCTGGACCTGGCGCTGGCCAGGGCGTTCGACGCCGCCCGTGGCCGGGAGTGGGACCGGGAACGGGTGCACGACCGCGACCGCGCCATGGTGCACGATCTCGACCGCGCGCTCGACCGGGATCGCGAATACGCCCGCAGCCTGGCCGAAACCGTCGACCTGGATCTCGACCACGCACTGGAGCTGGACCTCGAACTCACCCTCGACGCGGTGCTCGCCCTCGACCGGGCCCGTGGGATCGACCGCGGCCCGCTGCCGGCACCCGAGCTCGACCGGCATCTGGAGGACATCGTCGGGCGGGCGCTCGCGCACGCGCTATCGCAGGCCCTACGGGACTCCAGAGCCTCGCGGACCGGCGACGGACAGCGTTTCCAAGCGGACTTCGACCGCGCGCTGGCGGCCGTGACCGGCCTGGCGAGCACCGAGGAGATCGTTTCGCCGGATTCACTGGCGCACGAGACCTGGCAGGGATGCGCCGAGCTGACCGTCGGCGAGGGATGTTCGGCCTGGGCCAGGGATGTGGCGCCCCGGCTGGAGCGGCTCGCCAAGCCGATCTTCGCCCGGCGTCAGCCGCTCACCACCGCCGCCGCGACCGCGATCCGGATCGGGGCGCTGTGTCTCGCCTGCGAGGCCGACACCCAGGGAAAGCCCGGCACCGGCGCCGCGTTCCGGCGGATCGCGGCCGGGATCACGCTGCTGGAGCACCGCTCCACCGGCCGGTCGGTGCCCACCGAGACGATCGTCCTGTCCACCGCCTGAGGGCACGCAATCCGAGTTACCCGAATTTGTGACGGCGGTCATAAATGTGTCGCCTGTGGGTGAGGAGAAAGGGCAGACCCTTGCCCCTAACGTGTGAAAGATTTTCAAGAGGGATCGCCAAGTGACTTACCGTGCGTTATGTGTATAGCAAGATCAACACATCTCCCGCGGCACAGAGGGGTGCACCGCATCATGGCCGAAAAGCACAGCGTCACCCAGGCGCGGATCGAGTTCGGGCTCCGGACGTTCGGGGCCGCCCCACTACCGGTCCCCGTCGAGCTGGAACACGACACCGACGACCCGTACGCGATCGTCGCGATTCTCCATGCCGGAACGAACGTCGTCCGCTGGATCTTCGGGCGCGATCTGCTCGCCGATGGTCTGCTCGCGCCGGCCGGTGAGGGCGACGTCCGGGTGAGCCCGGCCGCCGACAAGTCCCTGGCGGTCGTGGAGCTGAACTCGCCGGACGGCGCCGCGGTGCTGGAGGCACCCGCCCAGGCGCTGGCGGCCTTCCTCGACCGCACCTACGAAAAGGTGCCGGTCGGCCAGGAGTCGCGGTGGTTCGACTTCGACGAGGAGCTGGCCAAGCTGGCGCTCCAGGACTGAACCACCGCCTGGCTCACCGGACCGGGGAAGCGAGCGACTCCAGCCGGTCGGCGGTCCCGTCGGCGCCGGGGAAGGCGTCGATGATCTTGGCCAGCCGCGCCGCGTTCCCGGCGTAGGAGGGGTCGGTGAGCACGGTGCGGACGGCCTCGGCGATCTCCACCGGGGTGGCGGTGTCGCCGTCCAGCGCGAGCCCGGCCCCGAGCCGGGCGACCTGCGCGGCCAGCACGGGCTGGTCCGCCGCGGCGTTGGGCAGGCACACCACGGGGACGCCGTGGGCGAGCGAGGCGGCGATCGTGCCGTGCCCGGCGTGGGTCACGGTCACCGCGGCGTCCGGCAGGATCTCGGCATGGGGGAGGAACCGGGTGTAGAGCACGTCGGGGTCCGTGGGCAGCTCGTCCGCTCCGGTCATCCCCGTGGTCACGACGACGCGGTGGCCCCCGTCGGCCAGCGCGGTCACGGTCCGCGCGATGCGGGAGCGTTGATCCCACGCCAGCCCGGTCGAGAAACTCACCAGCACCAGCGGACGGCCGTCGTCGGCGGACCACGGCCGCTCCCGGCCGCGCGGGGTGTGCGGCGCGAAGACCGGCCCGGTGAACTCGCAGCGGGCGGGCACGTCCGCCGCGATCGGGTCCAGTGCGGGCACGCTCGTGCACACCGCGCGAAACGGCTGCCACGTATCCCAAAGTGCTTGCACCGCAGGGAGATCCGCCCGGGTGCGGACGTCGTTGACCGCGTCGAGCACGAGGGTGTCCATACCGCCGCCGGGTGGCACGAGCGCGCCCGGCGCGCTGTGCACGAGCACGGTGGCCGGGACGCCGAGCCGTTCGGCGGCGGCCAGCGCGCCGAACATCAGGCAGTCGATCACCAGCCCGTCGAACCGTTCCGCGGCAAGGAGTTCCGGCAGATCGGCAAGGTGCTCCGGGCACGCCCAGACCACGCCGGTGAGCACCGGCATCCAGTCGGACGGCGGCTGTTCCGGCCACGAACCCTGTGCGCCGCGCAGCACAGGGTTCGTGGCCGAGCGATTCGTAACGCGGGCGCTGGTGCGCGTAGCCGGCGAAAACCACCGTGTGCCCTCGCTCGGCGAGTGTGGCGCCGAGGCCGAGCGCGGGTGTCTGGTTGCCCGCGCCGTCCCAGGTGACGAACAGGAACCGGGCCATCTCGATCATCCCCCCAGTACAGCGTTGATCATCATCGACATCGTGGCTTCGGCCTCGGCGCGGGACCGGCCCATGTCGCGGCGCAGCAGCTTCCACGTGTAGACGTCGCACACGCACACCAGTGCGTCCACCAGGCGTCGCCGGCCCGCCGCCGGATACCGGGCCAGCAGCGGAGCCAGTTGCGCCTCGACGTGCGCGCGGTGCCGTTCGCGGCCGAGCCCGACGATCGGCGCCACGGCCGGATCCCGTTCGTCGGCGAGGTTGCCGAGCACGACGTCGCCGTACTTCTCGTAGTGGTCGAACCAGGTCCGCACCGAGCCCGCGACGTCGCCGGGCTCGGCCTGCCTGAGCTCGGCGGCCATGTCCGCGAGCACGTGGTCGAGCGCGGCGGCGAACAGTTTCTGCTTGCTGCCGAAGACACGGAGCACCGTCTGCACGGTGACCCCGGCGTTCGTCGCGACGTCGTCGAGCCGGATGTCGGACCGCAGCCGTTCGCTCATGAGCTTCGCGGCGGCGTCGAGGACGCGTGTCCTGGTCTGTTCGGCGCCCGCCGCCCTGGCCCGCATCGTGTAGGGCCTCGCCGATTTCATGTTAGTCACGTTAACGCCAAATAGGGGCCCGGTCAACGCGCCTCAGTCGAGCCCGGTGCCGTCCTGTACCTCGCGGCGCGCCAGCTCCTCGATGAGCGTGCCGTCGGCGAACGCCCGCGCTCGCAGCAGGGCGACGGCGTCGTCGGGGGAGCAGGCGTGCCGTACCGACAGCATGCCCGCGGCCTGGTGGACCACATCCTGGTACGAGGTCTCGTCGAACAGCCGGAGCGGGTCGCTCACCTCCGGCGTCTGCGGCGACGGCAGCAGGACCGTCCGCGCGAGCGCGTCGGCGACCCGGTCCGTGGCCGCGGCGAGCGTGTCGGTGATGACCGGTTTCCGCTCCAGGACGCACAAGGCCCCGACGCACGAAATGGGCTGTTGCAACGGCACCGCGAAGACAGCGCGTACTCCGGCTCGCCGCACGGTGGGCGCGTAATGCGGCCACCGGTCGCTCAGCATGTCGTCGATGGCGAAGACGGTGCCGCCGCTGACGACGGCGTCGGTGGCGGGGCCTTCTCCCGAGACGAACTCGGCGTCGCGGGCGATCAGGGCGTCGTGGCCCGCTGCCGTCGACAACGCGACCTGGTTCTGATCGTCGAGCAAGGTGAGCAGGATGCCGGCGTTGCCGAGGGCCGATCGGAGGGCCGCGGTGAACGCGGGCCTGCACCCCGCCGGTGGTGGCGCGTCGAGCCAGGAACGCAGCTTTCCGGCGTGGAATGCCAGGATCTCGGCGGAGGTCCGGTGCCGTTGCTCAGTCCGGCGGTGCAGGGCTGCCATCCGTTCGCGGAGGTCTCGTAACGAAGCAGGTTTCCGAATGGCCAGATTCTCATAATGTGCGGCAAGCGCACCCGCTCTGGTGGCTCGTTGCTGTTCACGGGCGACCTCAAGCCATAGCCTGGTGATGACCGCGTGTGTGGCCTCGGGCTCTGGCACCTGTTCAAGGTACCCCTGCGGGGCGGATCGTAAGCACGGTGAACGGACACGTCTTCATGGCGGTGACTGAAGGGCCTGGTGTTGAACGACCGGGAAAGGTGGCTGGCCGAGGCCCTGGTGGACCTGGCGGACACCGTCGATGCCGATTTCGACGAGGCCGAGTACGCCCACACCGTCACCGCGAGGCTGGCGGAGCTGCTGGATCCGGGTGAGCCGGGACTCCGGCTCGCGGACGCCGGCGGAACGGTACGCACGACCGTGGCGAGTACCGGGCGGCTGGGTGAACTGCTGGCGCTGGAGGCCGACTTCACCGAGGGCCCGTGCACCTCCAGCCAGCACGGCGGGAAGGATCTGGTCAACGACGTGCTCGGCCTCGCCGACACGAAGTGGCCCCGTTACGCCCCGGCGGCACGGAAGCGCGGATTCGCCTCGGTTTCCACGATGTCCTTGCGGCACAGGGAAAGCGTGGTCGGCAGCGTCTGCGTGCTCAGCCCGCTCGGCAGCACGGTCACCGGAACCGAGATCCGCTCCGCGGGCGCCGTGGTCTCGGTCGCGACCACCGGCATCCTGCACAACCGGATGCTGCGGGACAGCACCAGGACGTCGAGCCAGCTCCAGTACGCGCTCACCAGCCGCGTGCTGGTCGAACAGGCGAAGGGCGCGGTCGCCGTCCGGCTCGGCGTGCCACCGGCCGAGGCGTTCGACATCCTCCGTGCCTACGCGCGGCGGCACAACATGCCGCTGAACGACGTGGCGAAGGCCGCGATCGACGGGAAACTGTCCGGCTACGACCTCATCGCCGATCTCGCACCGCGCCGGAAACGGGTCTCCCGCGGCGCTCAGCCCCGGTAGGTGTCCTCCATCAGGAGCACCACGCCGTCGTTGTCGGAGTCCAGCGGTGAACAGGTCACCGTGCAGGTGATGTGCCGTCCGATCCGGTTGACCGCCTCGATCTGCTGCGGGGCCGTGCGTTTCCCGCTCTGCATGCTCTCCTGGGTGGTCGCCCGGAGCGACGTCGTGGGCAGGCCGAAGTCGAGGCTGAAGAACGGCTGGCCGACCACCTCTTCCGAGCGCAGGCCCCAGAGTTCCTCGGCGCCCCTGTTCCAGCTCCGGACGAACAGGTCCGCGTCGATGACCACCACGCCCGCGGCGACGCTCGAGAGCACCCCCTCCAGGAAGGTGCGTGCCTCGTCGAGCTCGTCGGTGCGGGCGCGCATCTCCTCGTTCATCGTCTCCAGTTCCTCGTTGCCGGACTGGAGTTCTTCGTTGGTGGTTTCGAGTTCTTCGTTGGTGGACTGGAGTTCTTCGTTGGTCGTCTCCAGTTCCTCGATGCTGGACTGGAGTTCTTCGTTGGTGGTTTCGAGTTCTTCGTTGGTGGACTGGAGTTCCTCGCGGGCGGTCTCCAGTTCTTCCCGCTGCCGCTTGACGTTCCGCTGCAACTGCGTGACGGCGGTGGAGTCGTGGAAGGTGACCACGACCCCGGCACCCCGCGAGTCGCTGCCCCACAACGGCTGGATGTGGATGTCGAGGTACTGCACCTCGTTGGTGTCGATCCGCCGTTCGATGGAGTCGACGCGGACCACGCGATGTTCGGTGTAGGCCTGCTCGATCAGGGAGCGCAGTTCGATGGGCCGGTAGGACACCTCGAGATCGCGGAACGGCCTGCCGACGTCCCGGGTGGTGAGCCCGAACTGCGCGCGCATCTGGCTGTTCGCCAGGATGACGGTGCCGTCGGTGTCGACTCCCAGCATCGCGACCGGCGCGCTCTCCAGCGCCAGCTCCCGCAGCTGCCGCTTCTTGCGGACGTCGTCGGGATCGACCGCGACTCCGGTCTCCAGCTTGACCGGCGTGGTGCGGTACATCGCGGCGGCGTCCCCGGTCCGCCGCTGGAAGATCCGCTGCCGCATGTTGACGACCTTGAACCGGTCGCCGTTCGACAGCAGCATCTCGGCCTTGCCGAGGAACAGGAACGCCCCGTCGCGCAACGCGAAGTGGAACCGGTCGATGATCTGTGTCTGTGCCTCGACGTTGAAGTACATCAGGGTGTTGCGGCACACCAGCAGGTCCAGCCGGGAGATCGGCGCGTCGCGGGTGATGTCGTGGCGCCCGAAGATCACCCGGCGCCGCAGGTCGGGGCGGAAGGCGTGCAGCATCCCGTTCGGCTCGAAGTACTTGTTCCGGAGTTCGTCCGGCAGCGCCTCCAGCGCCTTGGCCGAGTACAGGCCCGCCCGCGCGTCGCGCAGGGCTTCCTCGTCGACGTCGGTGCCGTAGATCTTGAGCCGTTTCACGCATTCCTGGACGCCCAGCGCCTCGGCGAACAGGATCGCCAGCGAGTACGCCTCCTCGCCGCTGGCGCAGCCCGCGCTCCACACCCGGATCTCTTCGCCGGCCTCGATGTTCGCCAGGATGCCGGGGACCACCTCGCGCTGGAGGACCGTCCAGGCCTCGGTGTCCCGGAAGAAGCTGGTGACGTTGATCAGGATCGTGTTGAACAGGAAGCCGAACTCCTCGCCGCTGGCCTCCAGCCGGTCGCGGTAGTCGGTGTAGCTGTCGATGCCCACCTCCGTCATCCGCTTCCGGATGCGGCGGGTGAGGCTGGTGCGCTTGTACCCGGTGAAGTCGAAGCCGCGCGAGTCACGGATGAAGGCCAGCAGGGCCTCCAGCTCGTCACCGGCGACGCTCGGGGTGACGGTGTTGTCCGGCTCGGTCATGACATCCTCGCTTCGACGAGCCCGCGGATCACGGGGGCGATCTCGTCGAGCTGGAGCACGAAGTCGACCGCGCCCGCCTCGACGGCGGCCTCCGGCATGCCCCGGAACTCGGCGGTCTCGGGGTCTTGGGCGATCACCGTACCGCCACGGGATTTGACCGCCGACGCACCCATCGCCCCATCGGCGCCGGTCCCGGTCAGCACGCACGCGATCGCGCGTTGCGCGTAGGTTCCGGCGACCGATTCGAAGAGCAGATCGGCCGACGGGCGCAGGAAATGGACGAGCTCGCTGTTGGACAGGGTCAGCCGCCCGCCGGGCTCGACGAGCAGGTGCTTGTCCGGGGGAGCGATGTACACCGTCCCCGGCTTCGCCTGCTCACCGGCCTCCGCCAGCCGCACCGGGAGCTTCGCCCGGCGGCCGAGGACCTCCGCGATGATCGTCTTGTGCCTGCGGTCGAGGTGCTGGACGAGCACCACCGGCACCGGGAAGCCGTCGGCGAAGCCGCTGAGCACCCGCCCGAGCGCGGTGATTCCGCCGGCCGAGGACGCCAGGGCCACGATGGCATACGGCGGCAGCCCGGCCTCGGAGCCGGACACGGCGGCGGTCATGTCCCGGTGGCGGTATGGGGTTGTCCTGGCACCACGACAGCGTAGCGAGGGGAGCGGTGTGCCGGGGCCGGTCCTGGCCCGTGTCGCCGAGGGGGTCGCCGGTTCGGGCGACGCACCTGAGAGGCTGGGGCGGTGTCCACCAGTCTGATCCGGCGCTTCTTCGACGAGCGCGAGCCGCCGACGCCGTGCCTCGTCGTCGACACCGACGTGGTCGCCGCGCGAGCGGACGAGTTCACGACGGCGTTTCCCGGCGTGCGGATCCGGTACGCGGTGAAGGCCAATCCGGCGCCTCCGGTGGTCGACACGCTGGTCGCGGCCGGGGCGGGTTTCGACGTCGCCTCGCCGGGGGAGATCGCGCTGTGTCTCGAAAGGGGCGCGGACCCGGCGAAACTGGCCTACGGGAACACGATCAAGAAGCCCGCCGACATCGCCTTCGCGTACGAGCACGGCGTATGTGAATTCACCACCGACGCCGAGAGCGACGTCGAAAATCTTGCCCGGCACGCACCGGGTTCGGCGGTGTCGGTCCGGGTCCTGCTCGACGCGCCGGACTCGGTGACGCCGTTCGGCCGCAAGTTCGGCTGCGAACCTTCGGCCGCGCTCGACCTCGTGCTGCGCGCCGCGGATCTCGGACTGCGGCCGGGCCTGGCGTTCCACGTCGGCTCGCAGCAGCCCGACCCGGCCGCGTGGGAGATCGGCGTCGCGACGGCGGCGAAGGTGTTCGCGGAGGCCGCGGCGGCGGGCGTGGCGATGGATCGCCTGAACCTCGGGGGCGGGTTCGCCGTCGCCTACCGCTCGGACGTGCCCACCATGGCGGAGTACGCGGCGAAGCTCGGCGACGCGCTCCGTACGCATTTTCCGGACGGCGCGCCGGAACTGACGATGGAGCCGGGCCGGGTACTGGTCGCGGAGGCCGGGGTCCTGCGCACCGAGGTCGTGCTCGTAGCCCGCCGTTCCGCGACCGACGAGCGGCGGTGGGTCTACCTCGACATCGGCCGCTACAACGGGCTTGCCGAGGCGGAGAACGAGGCGATCGCGTACCGCTTCGAGCCACTGGACGACCACGGCGGGCCGTCGGGGCCGGTGATCCTCGCCGGGCCCACCTGCGACGGCGACGACGTCCTCTACCAGCGCACCCCGTACGAACTGCCGCTGACGCTGCGTGCTGGTGACCGCTTCGACGTGCTCGCGGCCGGTGCCTACACCGCCAGCTACGCCTCGGTCGCGTTCAATGGCATCGCGCCACTGCGGACCTACTGTGTGGGGAGGTACGGGGATGCCCGCTGAGCCGGGGCAGGTCGGCCGCTTCGCGGGCAGGCACGTGCTCGCCGAGCTGGGCGGGATCGACGCGGCGCTGCTCGACGATCCGGACCGGCTGCGCGAGCTGCTGGTCGCCGCGGTGACCGAGGCGGGCGCCACGGTGTGCGACGTGGTGGCCCAGCGGTTCGTGCCGCAGGGGGTCACCGTGGTCGCGATGCTCGCCGAATCCCACGCGTCGGTGCACAGCTACCCCGAGATCGGCGCGATGTTCGTCGACGTGTTCACCTGCGGGGACCGCGCCGACCCCGAGCACGCCGTCCGGCTGTTCGCCAAGGCGCTCGACGCCGCGACGCTCGACCTGTCCACCGTCCTGCGAGGGGAACACTGAAATGCCCGAGATCACCGAACCGGTCGGCGCCGGCCTGACCAGGGTGTGGCAGGTCGGCGAGGTGCTCTTCGCCGGGCGCACGGACTTCCAGGACGTCCTGATCGGACGGACCGCGCAGGGTGTCTCGCTCTTCTGCGACAACGAACGGCAGAGCACCGAGGCGAGCCAGCTCGTCTACCACGAGGCGCTGATGGTGCCCGCGCTGCTGCTCGCCGAGCGGGTCCGCCGGGTACTGGTCATCGGGTCGAGCGAGGGTGTGGTGTGCGAGCTCGCGCTGGCCGCGGGCGCGGAGCTGGTCGACCACGTGGACATCGACGCCAAGACCGTCCGCGCCTGCGCCGAGCACCTGCCCTACGGCTACACGCCCGACGAACTGGAGCGGGCCGAGCGCGGCGACGGCCCGGTGCGGGTGCACTACCGCGACGGCTGGGAGTTCCTCGCCGGGGCACACGAGCGAGGCGAACGTTACGACGTCGTCGTCATCGACCTGCCGGACGAGAACGCCGACCCCGCCGCCCAGCACAACCGCTTGTACGGCACGGACTTCCTGACCCGCTGCGCCGGCCTGCTCGCCGAAGGCGGCGTGGTGACCAGCCAGGCCGGCTGCCCGACGCTGTGGCGCAACGAGACCCTGCTCGCCTCGTGGCGGCGCTTCCACGAGGTGTTCGGCTCGGTGCTCTACCACGGCTCCGCCGAGCACGAATGGGCTTTCCTCGCCGGCCGCGCCGACCGGGTCGGCGACCCGGTGGGCCGTGCGATCGGCAATCTCCGCGCCGGCAGGCTCACACCGTCCACAATGGACGAAGAGGTGCTGCGCGGTTGCGCCGTTCCGCCGTATTCGCTGCGCCGCGCCGACCGCTAGCGGCGCCGGAGCCGCCGCTGGGCCGATCCCCTACGGACGAAGGTTGTTTTGGTCTGGACCTTCGGGCAACGATGACCGTGCTTTGTTCAGCGGGCTGAACATGGGAAGGGGCACGGCGATGACGCTGGAGAGTCTCGGCGTCAGCGGCGCCGAGCAGCGGGTCTACGAGGTCCTCCTGCGGCATCCCGAGGTCACCTTCACCCGGCTGGCGGAGCTGACCGGCATGACGGCGGGCAGGCTGCGGCCGCTGGTGGCCTCGCTGGCCGGCAAGGGAATGCTGACCAGGACGACCGGGCGCCCGGCGCTGATCGTCGCCTCGCCGCCGGACATCGCGGTGGAGATCCTGGCGCAGCGCCGCCGGGCGGAGATCGAGCAGGCACGGCTGTCCGGCGCGTCCTTCGGCGCGCGGCTGCGGCTGGAACAGGGGCCGGTCCGGCAGGTGATCCGCGACCGTGGCGCCGCGGCGCAGCGGTACCGGCAGCTGCACCAGGTCGCCAGGACGGATCTGCTCGTCGTCCGCCGGTCACCGGACGCGGTCGTGCCGCTGGAAACGCACCGTCAGCTCCAGCGGGAGGCGCGGGCCCGCGGGGTGCGGACCCGGACGCTCTACGAGGAGGGCGAACCCACCCGGCCGTCGGCGCCGCACGAGCCGGAGGCGGGGGAACAGGCGCGGATGCTGCCCGCGCCGCCGGTCCGGATGGTGATCGCGGACGGCCGGATCGGGCTCGTCTTCGCGGAGCCCGCGAGCGGGCACCAGGCGGTAGTGGTGTCCTCGGCGACCGTGGTGAGCGGGCTGGTGGCGCTGTTCGACCTGCTGTGGGAGCGGGCGAGCCCGCTGTGGCCGGAGAACGGCCGCGCCGGGACGGGCGAGGAGGACCAGCGGCTGCTCGTGCTGCTCGCCGCGGGGCTGACCGATCAGGCGATCGGGCGCAAACTCGGCGTCGCACAGCGGACGGTGGAGCGCCGGGTCCGCAGGCTGATGGACGCGCTCGGCGCGCGGACCCGGTTCCAGGCCGGGCTCCAGGCCGCGCGGCGCGGACTGCTCGAACCCTGAGACCACGAAAAGGTGCCGGTGCCATCGTCGGGTGATGGCACCGGCACCGTGACCGGCCGGTGGGCCGGGGGTCAGAACCCGGCGGTCACCCTGGTGAAGTCCCAGTCCTTCTGGGCGATGCCGCTGCAGGTCGACTGCACGCCGCCGCCAGGGCAGGGACGGTCGCGGTTGACCGCCCAGAACGACAGCCGGGCCAGCCCGTTCGATTTGGCCCAGTTCGTGATCCGGGTCCAGGTCTCCACGCTCGTCAGCTCCTGCTGATCGGACAGGCCGTTCATGCCCGAGATGCCGACGTGGCCGAACGCCGTCGCGTCCGACCAGCCGAACACGGACTTCAGCTTGTCCTTCAGCGCGGTCGTGGCCTTGACGGTGTTGCCGTACATGTCCGCGCCACCACCGAAGTCGAACGGCATGATGGTGAAGACGTCGACACCGGCGTTGAGCGCCTTGGCCTGTTCGACGAGCCGGTTGCCCCACGAGTTCGGGCCCGCGGTCGTCGTGCCGAAGGTGAGGATCGTCCGGATACCGGGGTTGCCGGCCTTGACGATCTTCAGCGCGCCGAGGACACGGTCCTGCACGGCCGCGTTCTCGAACTCGTCGGTGTTCTCGATGTCGATGTCGATCGCCTTGAGCCCGTAGGCGCTGATCACCTTCTGGTACGCGCCGGCGAGCGACGCCGCGTCACGGCAGTTCGGCCCGAGCTTGTTCCCGCTCCAGCCGCCGAACGACGGTACGACCTGCCCGCCCGCGCCCTGGATGGCCTTGATGGTCCTGGCGTCCACACCGCCGGTGAGCGGCCGGTTGCCGTCCCACGCGGGGTTGCAGCCGCCGGAGGCCAGCACGAACGCCATGGTGAACCATTTGACCCCGGTCGCGCTCATCACCGACGTCGCGCTGGGTGGGTTGCCCCAGCCGAGGAAGAGGTACGGCGCGCCGTTCCCGGGGGGCGCCCGGGGGGGGGCCGCCCCGGGTGGCGCGACCAGGGGGGCCGCGCGCGCCG
>NZ_JBHYIQ010000113.1:0-30644 GCF_042739895.1 Amycolatopsis sp. NPDC059021 | reverse complement strand
AGCCGCGACGGGCTCCCGCCGCGGGCGCGGGGGGGGGGGGGGGGGGGGCGGGCCTGTCGGACCGGGCGAGAGCCCGCACCCCCCCCCCCCCCCCCCCCCCCCCCTTCAGCTCATCCCGTGCGAGGAAAGTCCCCTTCGGCATCTGGGAGGATCGGGGCGTGGTGGACGTGCTGATCGCGGGGGCCGGTCCGGCGGGCTGGGCGCTGGGCGCGGCCTGCGTCCGGCGGGGACTGCGCACGGCGCTCGCCGCCCCGGACCCGTTCCGCCGCTGGCCCGCGACGTACGGGCTGTGGGCCGACGAAGCCCCGGAGTTCCCGGAATCCGCCGTCGCGTCCGCGCCTCGCACCGTCCTCGCCTCGGGCACCCGGGAGCACCGGCTCAAACGCCGCTATCTCGTGGTGGACAACGACGGTCTCGCCGAGACGCTGACCGTCCCGGGGATCGAAGTGATCACCGGGACCGTCGCCGCCGCCGAGCACGACCGGCACGGCAGCACCGTCCGGTTCACCGACGGCCTCGAACGCCGCGCGGGCGTGGTCGTCGACGCCTCCGGGGCACGTCGCGTGCTCACCGGTGGCCAGCCTGCCGGTGTCCACACGGAACAGACGGCCTACGGCCTCGTGGTCCCCGCCGACACGGCGCGACGGCTGGTGCCGGGCGACACCGCGGTGTTCATGGACTGGCGCGGGAACCTCGGCGCCGACCCGACGTTCCTCTACGCCCTCCCGCTCGGCGACGGCACCGTGCTGCTGGAGGAGACGTCGCTGGCTCGCCGTCCAGGACTGGGGATCGACGTCCTCGCCGCCCGCCTGCGTGCTCGCCTCGCGCGGGCCGGTGTCCCGGCCGAGGGCCGCGAGGAACGCGTCCGCATCGTCCTGGACCTGCCGCTTCCCCGGCCTCGGCGGGTGATCCCGTTCGGGGTCGCGGCCGGGTTCGTCCATCCCGCCACCGGGTACAGCGTCGCCACCACGCTTCGGCTGGCCCCGAAACTCGCCGCGACGCTCGCGGAAACGCTCCCCCGCGGCCCGCTCGCGGCGAGCACTGGCGCGCACGCGGACCTGTGGCCGCCCGCGGCGCTGGCCGTGCACCGCCTCCGCAGGCACGCCCTCCACGCGTTGTGTGGCCTCGCCCCGGCCCAAATCCCGGAGTTCTTCGACCTTTTCTTCGCGCTGCCCGTCGAAGCTCAGCGTGCTTTCACTTCAGGGCGCGAGGACCTTGCGGGCACGTCGGCCGCGATGCTGCGGATTTTCCGTGCCGCGCCCTGGCGCCTCAAACGTCACCTGATCGGCTGACCTCAGGCCTCCGGCGCCCCGGTGTAGAACGCGAACGTGGCGTCCGCCCGTTTGCGCGCGAGTGCCTTGTCCTCGCCCGAAGCGACGTCGGCCTCGTACCACTGTTCGCTGCTCTGCGCGACGAAATCCTTGCCCTCGTCCGAGGTCTGCCACGCCATCGACTCCTCCGGGTCGATGGCGGCACCGCTGGTCAGGTGCAGGGTGAGCCCCATGATCATCATGTCCCAGCCGACGCCGGTCGCAGCCGGGCCGTACTTCTCCCAGTGCTCGCTGACCGGGGCGATGTGATCCAGCTGGAACAGGGTTCCCTCGGGCGTCGAGCTCAGCTTCAGCTCGATCCAGCTGACCGCGCCGGCGAACTCCCAGGTGGCCGCGAACCCCTTCGGCGGATCGCAGCGCTCGATCGTGCCACCCGCGTTGCCCTCCAGCTGATAGGTCCCGCCGGGGCGCAGTTCGCCGGTGATCGGCAGGAACCAGCGCGGGATGCGCTCGGCGTTGGTGCAGGCGTCCCAGACGTCGTCGAGTTCGGCCGCGTACGTGCGGGCGATCGTCACGACCCTGGCCTCGCCCGCCTCCAGCGTGCGAGCGCCGACCGCGCGCCGGACGGAACTGATTTGCTGACTGACGTCGATCACCGAAAATCCTCCTCATGCCGTGAGCTGCGAAAACTACACTAAAGGCTCTGCTTATATAAGTCAAACGTTAGGATCGCTTACCGTGGCGTAACTCTTGCCGTCAAGGCGTTACTCCGATGTAGGGAACCCGGGTTCCCAGGCGATGAACATCAGTCGACATCCGTTTCGTTTCGGCCGCGGACACGCCACGATCGGACCCGTGACGTCGCCCAGCGCGATCCGCTTCGCCTTCCAGCCGATGTACAGCCTGCACACCGGCGGCATCGTGGCGTTCGAAGCACTCGCCCGTCCTGGCAAGGGAACCGCCCAAGAGCTGCTCACCGAGGCCCGCCGCGAAGGCAGGCTCGCGGAGGTCGACCTCGCGCTCGCGGTCACCGCCGTCCGCCAGGAAGCCGAGCGCCCCACGCCGCTGCCGCTGCACCTCAACCTTTCCGCCCGCACGCTCGCGGCGGCGCCCGGTGCGTTCGACGAGCTCATCCACCAGCTCGGCCCCGCGGGCCGCCGCACCCGTGACGTCGTGCTCGAGATCGGGCCGCCGTTCTCCCAGCTGCCGGCCGACCGCGCGCTCGCCGGTATGCAAGCGTTGTCCGAGCTGGGTTTCCGGCTCGCGCTCGACGGGCTCGGCCGCGGCGACCTGCCACTCGCCCTGCTCGCGGCGAGCCCGATCGATCTGGTCAAGCTCGACCGCACGGTGCTGCGCGGGCTCCCGGACGACCCGGCCGCGGTCGCGGTCGTCGAGGCGCTGCTGCACTACACCTCACGCACCGGCATCCGGCTGGTCGCGACCGGGATCGAGACCGAGGCTCAGCTCGACGCCGCCCGCGCGCTCGGGGTGCGGATCGCGCAGGGGCATCTGCTCGCGCCGCCCACGCCCGCCCAGAGCCCCGGCCCGGCCGCCGCGATCCTGCCCGGTGACCGGGTGACGCCCGGCACGCCGCAGGCGCCGTGTGTCGGCGACTTCGTGCGCCCGGCGACGACGCTGCCGGAAACGGCGACGTGCGACGACGTCCGCGAGGTGCTCGCCGCCGCCGACGCGCCTTCCGGCGTCGTCGGGGTCGACGCGGACAACCGTCCACAGTGGTCGATCAACCGGACCCGGTTCCTGGTGGCCGTCACCGGGATGTACGGGCACGCGCTGCACGCCAAACGACCCGCGGCCCGGCTCGCCGACAACCCGCACATGATCCAGGCGGACGCGGGCGCGCTGGAGTTCCTCGAACTGGTCACCGACGCCGACTGGAGCCGCACCGGCGACGACGTCGTCGTGGTCGACGCCGCGGGCCGCTGCCTCGGCGTCGTGCTGGTGACCGAGGTCGTGCGCGGTGTCGCCGAGGTGAAGGTCGAGGAGGCCGCCGCGCTCAGCCCGCTCACCCGGCTGCCCGGCAGCGAGGTGGTGGCCCGCGACGTCGACCGCCGGATCGCCACCGGCGAGTCGTTCGTGGCGGCCTGGCTGGACATCGACTCGTTCAAGACGGTCAACGACACCGCGGGATTCGCCGCGGGCGACGACCTGATCCGCGCGCTCGGCGCGACGCTGACCGATCTCGAGTCGAGGCTGCCGCGGATGCGCGTGAGCCACGTCGGCGGCGACGACTTCCTGGTGGTGTGCGACGTCGACGAGATCGGCACCGTGGCGGCCGCGCTGCTCGACCGCCGCTGGTCCGCCGACGGGCTGCCGGTCACCGTCTCGCTCGCGACGCTGGTGTGCGCCACCGGGTCCATCGGGTCCTATCGGGACACTTCGCGGCTACTGGCCCCGTTGAAGAAGCAGGCCAAGGCCGTGCCGGGGTCGAGCTGGGTGCTGAGCAGGCCGGGCTCGGACCGCGTCGACGTGTTGCGCGGGATCGGCCGCGACGTCGCGGTCAGCCAGTCGGCGTGACGAACCCGGAGTCGTAGGCCCGGATCACCGCCTGCGTGCGGTCGCGCGCGCCGAGCTTCGCCAGGATGTTGCCGACGTGCGTCTTCACCGTCTGGACACCGAGGAACAGCTCGCCCGCTATCTCCACATTGGACAGCCCACCCGCCATCAGCCGCAGCACGTCCCGCTCGCGTTCGGTCAGCCCCGCCGCGGCGAGACCGTCACGGGCCGCGCCACGGGAATGCTCCGCGGCCAGCCGCCGGATCGCCGAGGGGAACAGCAGCGACTCCCCGGCCAGCACGGTCCGGATCGCCGCCACGATCTCCTCCGGCCGGGCCCGCTTGAGCAGGAAACCGCTCGCCCCGGCGAGCAGCGCGTCGTAGACGTAGTCGTCGTTCTCGAAGGTGGTCACCACGATAACCTTCGGCGGTTTATCCACAGTGGACAGCAGGTGCGTGGTGGCCCTGATCCCGTCCACCGCGGGCATCCGCACGTCCATCAGCACGACGTCCGGCGCCAGCCGGGAGACCAGGCCCGGCACCTCGGCGCCGTCGCCCGCTTCGCCGACGACCTCCAGATCCGGCTCGCTGTCGACGATGGCCCGCAGCCCGGCCCTGATCAGCTGCTCGTCGTCGACCAGCAGCACCCGCCCGTTCATCGCGCCCCCCATGGCACCCTCAGCACGACTTCCCATCGTCCCCTCACCGGCCCCGCGCTCAGCTCGCCGCCGAGCACCGCCGCCCGTTCCGTCATGCCTCGCAGGCCCCGTCCGCCCCCGGCGCGGCCGGACGGCGGTGCGGCGCCGAGCGGGTTCGACACCGTCGCGTCGAGGCACCCCGTCCCGATCCCGACCCGGACCGTCACCGGGACCTTACCGGCATGGCGCACCGCGTTGGTCAGGCATTCCTGAAGAATCCGGTACACCTCACGGGAGACCACCGGCGGCACGGCCGAGACGTCGCCATCGAGTCCGGCGTCGACCTCGGTGCCCGCGAGCCGGGTCGCCGACACCAGCGAGTCCAGGTCCGCCAGTCCCGGCTGGGGTGTCTTCCCCGCCGCTTCCTCGCGCAGGAGGCCGAGTACGTGGTCGAGGTCGTCGAGCGCGGTGCGGGCGGATTCCTCGATGGCGGCCAGCGCGCGTTCGGTGAAGCCGGGGTCGGTGTGCAGGGTGCGGCGGGCGGCGCCGGCCTGCACGGTGACCACCGACAGCGCGTGCCCCACCGAGTCGTGCAGTTCCCTGGCCAGGCGGTTGCGTTCGGCGAGCCGCTCGGCGCGCCGCTCCAGTTCGGCGATCCGGTCCGCGGCCGACAGCCCGAGCAGCCGGGCCGCGGCCTTCGTGAGGCCCGCCCCGATCGCCCACACCGCGTAGACCAGCGTCACCAGCGCGAGCACGCACAGCACCGGGACCCACGCCGAAGCCCAGCCCTTCGGCACGTCGGCGCCGCCCTCGGCCGCGGGCAGCCTGCCGGTGAAGGGGGCCGCGATCGTGAGTCCCACCAGCGTGGGAATCGCGAGGCTGGCGAAGCTCACGCCGAAGCCGGTGCACACGTGCAGCAGGAACATCCCGCTGAACCGCAGGCGGCCCGGCCAGTCGCGGGGCCGCGGCCGCGCCCCGGGCGCCGGATCGCCGAGCAGTTCGCGGACGGCGGTGACCTCCAGGACCCGCACCGCGGGCAGGAACGACGTCGCGACCATCACCGCGACGGTGATCGCCGACGCGATGACGAAGGCCGTGCCTTCCGAGGCGGTGAAGGGCATCACCGCGGGGATCGCCACCGCGGCGAAGAGGAGGTAGGGCACGCTGATGGCGCCGCCGAGGATCAGGTACACCCAGCGGCGGTAGGTCACCCCGCGGACCAGCGGGCGGAACACGCGCACCGGCCGATCTTCCCAGCCTCGCCGCGCCAGTGCCTCCCTCCCGCGCCGGAGGGGAGCCGGTACCCCCGGGTGAGTCCGTGACAGCACCACTCTCCGCCATCGAGCCGCAAGTGGCGCATCGCCCGGTCCGAGCGTTCCTCGACGCACCGCGATGTCCGAGATCGGTGAGTGCCTCCCGAGAAGTTCTGTAACCCAGGGTCCCGCTTGGCCGTTGCGGGGCATCTCGTGGCCGCCAGGCGCGCGCCCGCCACCTTAAAGTCAGGCGTACCCCCAGGTCAGTCTCCCGCTTCCGCTTTCACCTCACGTGCCCTGGAAAGGAACATGCGATGCGCTTGATGACTCTGTCGACCGAGTCGGGCCCGCGGGCCGCGGTTCAGCGCGGCAACGCCGCGCTGCTCATCCCCGCGATCAACGGTGACGCGCCGCCGGAGGACGTCGGCGCGCTGTTGCGGGCCGGCCCGGCCGGTCTGGAGGCCGCGCGGCGGGTACTGCGGGAGGGTGGCCGGGAGTTGCCGTTGCAGGAGAACGATCTCCTGCGACCGGTGCTGAACCCGGGCGCCACAGTCTGCGTCGGCCTCAACTATCGCACCCATATCGCGGAGATGGGTATCGATCTGCCCACTCATCCGGCGCTGTTCGACAAGCTGGCGCGGTCACTGGCCGACCCGTATGCCGATATCGTCCTGCCGGCGGCCTGCCGCAAGATCGACTACGAGGGCGAGCTCGGTGTGGTGATCGGAACGGCCGGCGCCGGCATCCCGGTCGAACGAGCCTGGGATCACGTGGCCGGACTCACGATCATCAACGACGTTTCGGTTCGCGATTTCCAGAATCGGACCACACAGTGGTTCGCGGGTAAGAACTTCCAGGCCTCGACACCATTCGGGCCGGCCCTGGTCACCGTCGACGAAATCGACGATGTGCCGGCGCTGGAACTTCGTGTCACAGTCAACGGCGAGGAGCGCCAGCGTGCCTTCCTCGCCGACCTCGTCTTCGATATTCCGAGCCTGATCGCCGATCTGTCCCGAATCGTGGATCTCGTGCCCGGGGATGTCATCGCTACCGGAACCCCCGGGGGTGTCGGGGCCGCGACCGGGACGTACCTCGAAGACGGGGACGTCGTCGAGGTGAGCATCGACAGTCTCGGATCGATTCGAAACACCTTCCGGGTGGAGCCGGTCGGATGAGCAGCGCGGTGGTCGGCCGCGTCCTCGTGGCCGGCGGCGGTCTCGCCGGCCTGGCGACAGCAATTGCCTTGGGCCGCAAAGGTATCGAAGTCCGCGTCGTCGAGCGGAATGCGGGATTTTCCTCCAACGGCAGCGGTATCACGTTGATGGGACCGGCCCTGCGCGTGCTCGGTGACCTCGGTCTGGTCGAAGCATGCCTCGACCGCGGCTACGGTGTCACCGAACTCGTCACCGCCACCGCGGCGGGGGAACTGCTGGAGACCGTCGACCTTCCCCGCCTGCTCGGTCCGAAGCTGCCGGCGATCGCGGGTTTGTATCGTCCCGAGCTGCTCAACGTACTGCTCGAGGCCGCACTGGCAACCGGGGCGAGCCTCAGCGTCGGCACGACCGTCACGGACTTCGAGCAGACCGGCACGGCGGTGGCGGTCGCCTTCAGCGACGGCACGACGGACCGCTATGACCTCGTCGTCGGCGCGGACGGGTGGCTCTCACCGACACGTGGCCGGCTGCTCGGTGCCGCGGCGCCGGCGCCGGTCTTCCTCGAACAGGCGGTCTGGCGCGCCGTTGTCCGGCGGCCCGGCGATTTCACGAGAAGCACTTTCCTGTACGGCACCCGTCGCAAGGCGGGCTTCATGCCGATCAGCGCCGACCGCATGTATGCCTATGTCGTCGAATCGGCAACGGAGCGATCGAAGCCCGCCGCGGACGCGGCCCCGGAAATGATGCGTGAAATGCTCGCGGATTTCAGTGCGTTACCAGCCGAAATCCGCGAGTCGATCACGGATCCGGCGCAGGTGGATGTCCGTCCGCTGCACAAACTGGTGGTGCCCTCGCCGTGGTCTCGCGGCCGCATCGTATTGATCGGCGACGCCGTTCACCTCCCTACACCGCAGCTCGGCATGGGGGGCGGCATGGCGATGGAGGACGGGTACGTCTTGGCCGATGTACTCACCAGCGAGAAAACCGTCGAGGCCGCGCTCTCGGCATTCACGCGGCGCCGCTTCGCTCGCTGTCGTGCCATCGTCGACAACTCCGTGCAGCTCTCGGAGTGGGAGAAGAACGCGGCCGAACACGGCCCGGAAGCGGCCCGTCTGATGAACGAAAGCCAGCAACTGATCGCCCAGCCCATCTGATCGTTAGTCGCCGCAAATGCTGCTCGCGACCGATCCTCGAAAATCAGCACTCCGCTTCGGAAAGGGTGAAATCCATGTCGATGCGCATGCTTTCGCAGCTCGCACACGTTGAATTGCTGACTCCCACACTCGAGCGATCCACGACTTTCTTCACCGACGTCCTCGGGCTCGAGGAGTCCGGGCGAACCGATCAATCGGTCTACCTTCGCTGCTGGGGTGAACGTTTCCACCACAGCGTCAAGCTCACACAAGGCCCCCGGACCGGTGTGGGTCACATCGGCTGGCGGTCGGACGGGCAGGACGGACTGGACGAAGCCGTCCGGCGGATCGAGGCTTCCGGTGTGACCGGAGAATGGCTCGACGACGAGACCGGCCACGGTCCGGCGTACCGGTTCCGTGCCCCGAGCGGGCAACTGCACGAGGTCTTCTGGGAAGTAGACCGCTGGGAAGCCCCCGCCGAACTCGCCTCGACATTTCCGTCCAGGCCGCAGAAACTCGGCACACGCGGCTGCGCGCTCCGTCAGATCGACCATATCTCGGTTCCGTCCGTCGCCGACCTGATGCCCACCACGGAGTGGTTCCGCGATACTCTCGGGTTCCGGTTCATGGAATACACCGTGCTCGACGAGGAGCCGTTCTTCACGATGCTCAGCACGAACGAGCGCGCCCACGATCTGGGGCTGATTCGCGACACGAGCGGCATCCCCGGACGGTTCCACCATGTGGCGTTCTGGGTGGACGAGCCGTCCGCCCTCTACCGGGCCTGCGACGCCTTGCTCGAAGCGGGTGCCACCCTCGAGTACGGCCCCGGGCGCCACGGAATGGGCGAGGAATCGTACTTCTACACGCGCGATCCCAGCGGACTGCGTATCGAGGTCATGTCCGGCGGCCGTCGCAACTACGAGCCGGACTGGGCACCGGTGAAGTGGACGCCCCCGGAAGGATCTCTGGATTTCTACCGCAACAGCACGCCGCCGGATTCCATCCTGGAGATCTTTCCGCCCGACCCGGACGCGGCCGGGTTCGCCACCAGCAACCCGTGGGAATAGGCGAGATCGTGAAACACCGGGTCACCGTAGGCCGGTGTGCCGCGCGCCCCGGACCGGCGGCATCGGGCACGGTCTCGCCGGACGCGTTCATGGTGCTCTTCGAGTTTCCGGACGCTCCGTGGAATGGATCACCGATCGGATGGCGATGATATCGGCGGTTACCGCTCGACGTCGGCCGCCGCGCCCGAATGGAGATAGGTCCCCGGCGTCTGGCCGGTCGACCGGCGGAACGCGGCGATGAACGCGCCGGGCTTGCGGTAGCCGACCGCGCGCGCGGTGGCAGCGACGGACCGCCCTTCGGCCAGCTGCTGGGCGGCGGCTCGCATGCGGACGTGCGTTCGCCACCGCGCGAACGTCAGGCCGGTTTCGCTGAGGAACAGCCGGGACACCGTGCGTACCCCAGCGTGGACCCGGTGCGCCCAGAAGGCCAGTTCGTGGGAGTCGCCCGGGTCGGCGATGATCTGCTCGGCGATCGTCCGTATCCGTGGATCCGTGGGCATGGAAACATCAATCGCGTTGATGGGCAACGGCTTCAGGAGGTCGAAGACCAGCGGTTCGGCGTGCCTGCGGCTGGGATCGTCCGGTTCGGCCGTGTACAGATGCACGATGAGCTCGCGCAGCAGGGGCGCTACCGAGAGACCCACGGGTTCGGTCCAGGAGACCGGACACAGTTCCGGCGCGAACAGGACGACACACAGTTCTCCCGCATGCAGGGCCTTCTCGGTGTGCTCGATTCCACGCGGAACCCAGAGGCCGTATCCGGGAGGCACGAGCCAATCGCGGGCGGGCGTGCTCATGATCACGGTCGCGGTGGCCGACCACAGCAGCATCGCTTCGTCGTGTGCATGCCAATCGAGGGTGCGGCGAGCCGCCGCCCCGTCCCGGTCGATCCTGAGTATCGGCGACCGAGCGCCTGCGCCAAACTCCATCGTGACCTCCTGATCGCGGACGATCATCGACGCGCATCGGTCCCGGCCAGCCAGGCGTTGCCCGCCTCGAGGATCGCGGCCTCCTGATCGCCGAAGCGGGTCGGGTAAGTACCGGTCACCGGGTGTCCCGCCGTTTCGAGCAGGTAGGCCAGCGCGGCGTACTCCCGAGGATGGCGAGCCGAGAGCGCCTGCGCGTCGATTTCCGGAGCACCCCCGACGCCGAACGGATAAGTGAATCCGCCCATGTCGTAGACGGAATCGCGATGCTCGATCCGCCACACACCGTCGCGGCGACTCACCCCGATCGAGGAACCGATTGTGCATGGTCGCACCGATTCCCACGCCGGTGAGCTCCGCGAGCAGGATCGCGTTGGTCTCCACGAATGCGCGATCGCCTGCGAAGCGAATGGCCGGGGCACCGATGAAATGCTTACTCCGCAGCGGCCCGTGCCCCATGCGGCGCGAGCCGTCGATGAAGTCGAGGGCAGGACCGGAGAACCACAGGATCCGCAGCGTGGCGTTCTCGTGAAACAGGCCGGCCAGTTCCTCCCACTGCTCCCTGTCCCGGTGGATCCAGCCGGTCATCAATTCGCTGATCGCCTGGCGGTCTTCGATTCCGTTCTCGCTCATCGCCCGGTCCTCCTGATTCGGTTTGCTCGTAGCTCCACTATTGCCCAGCACCACGGGCGACAACCACTGGTAAGATGACTTTCTATGCCAGAAACCCGCCAATTTCTGCCCGCGCCGGAGTCCGCCCGGCTCTGGCCACACGGCGAGCGTATGGCCACGCACCGGCACCCGCAGGGGCAGCTGATCTACCCATCGAGCGGGATCCTCTCGACGGTCACCGACAGCGGCGTCTGGCTCACCCCGGCCAACCGGATCAGCTGGACCCCGGCCGGTTTCGATCACGAACACCGCGCATACGGCACCACCGACGTCCGGACACTGCTGCTACCCCGCGACCTCTCAAGACTCCTACCGGACAGACCGACCGTGTTCGGCGCCTCCCCACTGCTGCGCGCAGCGGTACTGCGACTGACCGATCCCCCGGCACCGGCGCGGGACGCCGCGCTGCGACTGCGTCAGGTCATCGTCGACGCACTACTCGAAACACCCGAACAACCACTGCACCTGCCCAAACCCCGCGACAACCGGCTCCGCGCCGTCACCGACCTGCTCTACACCGACCCCGCCGACGGATCCTCGCTGACCGACCTGGGCCGGGCGGTCGGCGCCAGCGAACGGACCCTGAGCCGTCTGTTCCATACCGAACTCGACATGAGCTTCCACCAATGGCGCGCCCAACTACGCGTCCAGCACGCGCTCGTGCACCTGATGAACGGACACTCCGTCACTCAGACGGCGAACCTGTGCGGATGGGCCAACACCACCAGCTTCATCAACGCGTTCACAGCGGTCCTCGGCCAGACTCCCGGCCGCTACCAGGCGAGTCTCCCAGAGCGAACACCGGTGTGAATCCCGCCGATCGGTCAGGTGTCCGCCGTGCGCATCGAGGAAGTCGGCAGACTCCAGGGGCCGCTCCCTCGCGCGGGGGAAGACGATCCCGCGCGGGCGGGAAAGCGGGGACGCGCGAGCGTGATCTACTCGCTTCCGCACGGCCCGGTACCGGGGCCTCGTCGTTCGGGATCCGATGGAGAACTTGCTGCTGAGCCTGCTCAGTATTCCCCTGCTCGCCCTGGTGTTGTGGCCGCTCGTCGTCGCCTCGCGGCGGGTGCTCGGCGTGCGGATCGGGTTCGTGCGGGCGGTGTGCGGGGCCGCGTTCGGGTGGATGGTGGCCGCCGCCGTCGCCCGCGCGTTCTCCCCGTCGATGGCCGCCAGCCCGGCCGCCGCGGCCGGGCTGCTGATCCCGCTCGCGGGCTGTGCCTTCCTCGCCACGCTGGTGTTCCTGTTCGTCGCCGAGATGGCGCTGCCAGCCGGGTCCGGGCGCGGACTGTTCAGCCTCGTCCGCGCGGCCCGCACCAAGGTGTCGCGGGGACGCCGGTATTCGCAGATCACCCGGATCGCGATCAAGCACGGGCTGGGCCGCTACCTCGTCGGCCGCCGCGAGCCCGACGTGGCACCCGGCAGGCAGGCCGCGCTCGCCCGGTCGCTGCGGCGGGCACTCGAGGACGGCGGCGTCACGTTCGTCAAGCTCGGCCAGTTGCTCTCCACGCGGGCCGATCTGCTCCCGCCCGTCTTCGTCGAGGAGCTGGGCAAACTGCAGGACCAGGTCCGGCCCGCGCCCACCGAGGCCGTGCGCGAGGTGCTGCGCGCCGAACTCGGCGGCGAGCCCGAGGACGTCTTCGCCGAGTTCGATCCGGAGCCGCTGGCCGCCGCGTCGATCGCCCAGGTGTACCGGGCGAAACTGAAGAACGGCCAGGACGTCGTGGTCAAGGTGCAGCGGCCGGAAGTGCGGGCGCAGGCCGAACGCGACGTCGACATCGTCCGCCGGGTGGCGGTCGCGCTGGACGAACGGGCGGACTGGGCCCGCGCGCTGGGCGTCATCGACCTGGCCGACGGGTTCGCCGCGGCGCTGGCCGAGGAGCTGGACTTCCGCACCGAGGCCCGCAACATCGAGGCGGTGACCGCGCAGTCCGGAACGGACGTCGCGCTGCCGACCGTCCACAAAGCACTGTCCACGGAGCGCGTGCTGGTCATGCGCAGGCTGGTGGGCAAGCCGCTCGCCTCGGCCGGGGACACGATCCCCGCGCCGCAGCGCGTCGCGCTCGCCCGGTCGATGCTGCGCTGCCTGCTGGACCAGGTGATGGTCGGCGGCGTCTTCCACGCCGACCCGCACCCCGGCAACGTGCTGCTGCTGACCGACGGGAGGCTGGGCCTGCTCGACTTCGGCTCGGTCGGCAGACTGGACGCGGGACTGCGCGGCGGGCTGCAGAACCTGATCCTGGCCTTGGACCGCGGCGACCCCGCCGGGCTGCGCGACGGCCTGCTGGAGGTCGTCGACCGGCCGGAGGTGATCGACGAGCAACGGCTGGAACGCGCGCTCGGGGCGTTGGTGGCCAAGCACTTCGGGCCGGGCCGCACCGCCGACGTCGACCTGTTCACCGGTCTTTTCCGCGTCGTGGCGGACTTCCGGCTCAGCGTGCCGCCGCCGATCGCGGCGGTGTTCCGGGCGCTGGCCACCGTGGAGGGCACGCTCGCCGCGCTGGCGCCGGACTTCGACGTGGTCACCGAGGCGCGCTCGTTCGCCGCCGAGCAGATCGGTGCCGGGCTGCGCCCGGAAACGGTGCGCCGCACGGCCGTCAACGAGGTGATGGCCCTGCTCCCGGTGCTGCGCAGGCTGCCGCGCCGGGTGGACCGGATCGGCGCCGCGCTGGAGGAAGGCCGGCTGTCGGTCAACGTCCGGCTGTTCTCCGACAAACGCGACGAGGACGTCGTGACGGGCCTGGTGCACGAGGCGATGCTGGCGCTGCTCGGCGCGGCGACCGGGCTCATGGCGGTGCTGCTGCTGGCGAGTTCGGGCGGCCCGCGGCTCACGCCCGATCTCTCGCTGCACCACGTGTTCGGCTACAACCTGCTGGTGATCAGCGCGCTGGTGGGGCTCCGGCTGCTCTTCGTGGTGTTCCGCCGCACCGGGCAACGCACCCGCGAACGCCGCTGAGCACGGACGTTTCGCCGAAACGCCACGAACGGCCGGTGCGGTGGCCTATCGTGAGCCGGCCGCGGATCACCGGAAGCGGCCTGGGGGCACGAAGTGGGGGCACGGGCATGGCACGGCGCAGGAACGTGGTGATCGGCGCGCTCGCCGCGGTGGTGGTGATCGCGGGCGCGGTCACGGTCGCGGTGGTGTCCGGTTCGGACGGCGCGGGGAGCGAGCAGCGGGAACAGGCCGAAACCCACCCGGAACCGTGGGTGACACCCCCTGTTCCGGAGCCGCCCAAAGCCGCGCTCGCCCTGGACACCGGCGCCGCGAACCGGCGTCCGGCACTGCCGGGCCTGCCCGACTGGTCCAAGGCCGGCTACCGCGAGGGCAAGGGGCTTCCCGGGGACCGCGAGATCACCCCGGACGCCCGCTGCCGGCTCACCCCGGCGGCGCTGGCCGAGCGGTACCAGGTGAAACCGGGCGACAACACCGACGACAGCGACGGGCTACAGCGGGCGATCGACGACGTCAAACGTGACTGCTCACCCTCCGCGTCGTACGAGCGGCTGTCACTGATCTCACTGCCCGCCGGCGTCCTCGACGTCACGAAGCAGCTCTCGGTGGACGCCGACTATCTCGTGATCCGCGGCGCGGGCGCGGATCCGGCGTCGGGCACGCGGTTCGTCTTCCGGCCCGGAAAGGACACCCGGTACGACAAGCTGGACAAGGACGGCGCGAGCTGGGACCAGGACGCGATGAAGGCCGGGGACGCGCGCGGCGGCTGGATCTGGCCGGGCCGCGGGCTGTTCCGCGTCCAGTCCCGCGAGGTCCACCCGGACTACCGCGCGGACTACGCGTCAGCGCCGGCCAACCGCAAGGACCTGTTCGAGGGCACGGTCAACGTGCACTGGAAGGCGGGCGCGAAGCTCGCCGAGAAGCCGGGCGACCCGGGTTTTTCGGCGAGGACCGGCGAAACCGTCATTCATCTCGACCGCAAGGCGAAACTCCCCGCGTTCCGGCAGGGCGGGTACGTCAACGTGCGCGCGGCGAACTCGACGAAGTTCTACGAGCTACAGCAGGCACTGCCTGCCGACCACGAGCTGCAGAACCTCCACATGCGACAGCAGATCTTCGGGATCGCCGCGGTGGACGAGACTGCACACACGCTCACCCTGGACAAACCGCTGGAGTTCGACGTCCCCGTCAATTCCACTTCGGACGGTTCGCCGGTGATCGAGGGCAAGGCGTACGAGTCCAAGGCGGCACCGCTGGCCGATCCGGTGCTCGGCGTCGGACTGGAGAACTTCCACATCAGCCAGGACATGCCCGCGCTGGCGGGCCAGGATCCGGCCCACGAGTACGGCAATCTCGCCCCGGCCGAGGCGATGCACGGCATCGTGCTGAAATGGGCGGTGAACGCCTGGGTCCGCGGGATCGCGACCTACCGCACCGGTTCGCACCCGATCGTCACCGAAGAGGCCAAGAACATCGAGGTCGTCGGCAACAGCCTCGACGGCGCGTGGAACAAGGGCAAGGGCGGCAACGGATATCTGCGCGGTTCGCGGGTGTGGGATTCGGTGTACGCGGGCAACGTGACACGGAATCTGCGGCATTTCACGCTGCAGTGGTCGGCCTCGGACAACGTCGTGATCGGCAACGACTTCGACTCCGACGTCAACCTGCACGGCGGCTGGGAGCGGCGCAACCTCTTCGAGCTCAACACCGTCCGGGTGCCTGCCGAGCACCAGCCGGGCAACTGTCACACGCGGTGCGGCGGCGAAGGCGGCGCGAACGACGACGAGACGGCGTGGTTCCCGATCTGGTGGGGCGCGGGGAAGAAGGCCGTGAAGTGGTCGGGCGCCACCGGACCGCAGAACGTCTTCTTCGGCAACACGATGACCAAGCAGACCGAGCCGAACGGGCCGTTCGTCCCGTACTACCCCGACCGGAACCGGGTCTACCAGTTCGGCTGGGACGGCACCGGGTACCGGCATCTCGCCGAGGGCGGTACCCCGATCCCGGACTGGGCGAGCCGGGAGCGGGCCGACTACACCGGGGGCAACGGCGTCGACGCCACGCGCACGGACCCGGCCCGCTCCCTCTTCCTGAAGTCAGTGCCCTAGCACCTTTCCGCCGGGCGGCGTGCTGGCAGCCCGGAACGCGGCCGCGTCGCGGTCGGGTTCCGGGAGCCAGTGCCGCCCGGGGTCGAAGGGCACGTAGCCGCGGCGGATGTGGCCGATCAGCCGGGGCAGCGCCGGATGCCGGTTGTGCCGGTACCACAACAGCGAATGCGGGAAGACCGGCGTCGGGTCGGCGAGCGGGATCCGCACGATCTTCGGATGCCAGGGGACCCGGACGCCTTCCCCGACGAAACTCAGCCGGTCGTCCGAGTTCCCCACCACGTCCAGCAGGTGGTCGAAACCGAAGTTCGGGCCGGAGACATCGATCTCGACGTCGAAGTCGTGTGAGAACTCCCGGTAGTAGTCGGCCCATTCGCTGTCGCCGCCGTTGTTGGGCATCCACGCGGCCAGCCCCGCCAGCTCGGCCAGGCGGATCTGCCGCCGCCGGGCGAAGCGGTGGCCTCGGCCGACAATGACCTGCATGCGGTCCAGATGCGCGGGGGTGTGCTCGATGGCCTCGTCGAGTTCGCCGACGACGCGGGCGAAGGCGGCGTCGACCTGTCCACTGGGGAGCATGGTCTTGGCGCTGCGCAGCCCGTCCGAGGTGATGATGTCGATCGCCACGTCCTCGTTCGCCTCGTGGAACTTCCGGACCAGTTCGGTCGTGGACAGCCGCGTGCCGAGCACGTCGACGCGCAGCGCGCGGCGCCGGTTCAGCAGCAGCCCGGTCGCCTGATCGGCGATCCCGAGCAGCGCGCGGGCGTACCCGAGGAACAGCTCGCCGTCGGTGGTGAGGTCCGTTCCGGCGCGTGACCGGTGCAGCAGGCTCGCGCCGAGGTCGGTCTCGAGCTTCGCGACCCGCTTCGAGATCGCCTGCTGGCTCAGGCCGAGCCGGGCGGCCGCGTCGCCGAAGTGCCGGTCTTCGGCCACCGCGACGAACGCGCGCACCGCGCCGAGATCCAGCTCCACTCCGCTGCCTCCGACAACCATCGGTTGTACCTTTCCGCGTGTCCGTTGTTGGACAGCGTTGCGCTGTCTCGGTTCCAATGCGCTGACCGGGACGACTGTACAACCAGGAGGCGTGACGCCGTGGATCCGTTCGTGCACCTGCATGTCCACACCGAGTATTCGATGCTCGATGGTGCGGCGAAGATCGCTCCGTTGTTCGCGGAGGCGGCGCGGTTGGAGATGCCCGCGGTGGGGATGACCGATCACGGGAACATGTATGGCGGGGACGAGTTCTATCAGCAGGCTAAGAAGCACGGCATCAAGCCGATCATCGGGATCGAGGCGTATATCGCGCCGGAGTCGCGGTTTCACAAGAAGCCGGTGTTCTGGGGGCAGGCGAATCAGCGTGGGTCGGATGAGTTCGGTGAGGGCGGTGACGTCTCGGGTGGTGGTGCGTATACGCACATGACCATGCTGGCGCGGAACGCGACCGGGCTGCGGAACCTGTTCAAGCTGTCGTCGCTGGCGAGCATGCAGGGGTATTACCGCAAGCCGCGGATGGACCGTGAGCTGATCGCGGAGAACCATGAGGGGATCGTCGCGACGACGGGGTGCCCGTCGGGTGAGGTGCAGACGCGGTTGCGGCTGGGGCAGCGGCAGGAGGCCATCCAGGCGGCGTCGGATTACAAGGACATCTTCGGCGCGGACAGCTTCTTCCTGGAGCTGATGGATCACGGGCTGCCGATCGAGCGGTCGGTGCGTGAGGGGCTGCTGGAGGTGGGCCGGTTGCTGGATCTCAAGCCGCTGGCCACCAATGACTCGCACTATGTGACCAAGGATCAGGCGGACACGCACTCGGCGTTGCTGTGTGTGCAGGCGGGTAAGACGCTGAATGATCCGACGCGGTTCAAGTTCGACGGGGATGGTTACTACCTGAAGTCCGCGGCGGAGATGCGGGAGTACTGGGACAAGGAGGTGCCCGGTGCCGCCGACTCGACCCTGCTGATCGCCGAGAGCGTCGAATCCTACGAAGAGGTCTACGCCCACAAAGACCGCCTGCCGGTGTTCACCGTCCCGGATGGACACACCGCCGAGAGCCGGCTCCGCGCGCAGGTCATGGACGGGCTGAAGTGGCGGCTCCCGGACGGCATCCCGGACGCCTACCTTGAACGAGCCGGATACGAAATCGACGTCATCGTCCAAAAAGGATTTCCCGCGTACTTCCTCATCACCGCCGACCTGATGAACTACGCGCGTAGCGTGAACATCCGGGTGGGGCCGGGCCGCGGCTCGGCCGCGGGCTCGCTGGTGGCCTACGCGCTGGGCATCACGAACCTCGACCCGATCGACCTGGGGCTGCTGTTCGAACGGTTCCTCAACCCCGAGCGCGTGTCCATGCCGGACATCGACATGGACTTCGACGACCGGCGCCGCGGCGAGATGGTGCGTTACGCGACGGAAAAATACGGCGCCGACCGGGTCGCCCAGGTCATCACGTTCGGCAAGATCAAGACGAAGGCGGCGATCAAGGACGCGGCCCGCGTCCACTTCGGACAACCCGGTTACGCCATCGCCGACCGGATCTCGAAAGCGCTTCCCCCACCTGTCGCGTCGAAGGACATCCCGCTGTCCGGCATCGTCGACTCCAAGCACGAGCGCTACGGCGAAGCCGCCGAGGTCCGCGCACTGATCGAGACCGATCAGGACGTCGCCACGATCTTCGAGACGGCTCGGGGACTGGAGGGCCTGATCCGCAACGCGGGCGTGCACGCCTGTGCCGTGATCATGTCGGCCGATCCGCTCGTCGACGCGATTCCCTTGTGGCGCAGGGACGACGGCGCGATCATCACCGGCTGGGACTACCCGTCGTGCGAGGCCATCGGCCTGCTGAAGATGGACTTCCTCGGCCTGCGCAACCTCACCGTCATCGGCGACGCCATCGACAACATCAAGGCCAACCGCGGCGCCGACATCGATCTCGACACCCTCGGCATCGAGGACGAGGACACGTATCAGCTGCTGGTACGCGGGGAAAGCCTCGGCGTTTTCCAGCTCGACGGCGGGGCGATGCGCGATCTCCTGCGCCGGCTGCGGCCGACGGGCTTCGACGACATCATCGCGGTCAACGCGCTCTACCGGCCCGGCCCGATGGCGATGAACACGCACAACAACTACGCCGACCGGAAGAACGGGCGCCAGGCCATCGTCCCGATCCACCCGGAACTCGCGGAGCCGCTGGCCGACATCCTCGCCGAGACCCACGGCCTGGTCGTCTACCAGGAGCAGATCATGAAGATCGCCCAGCGCGTCGCGGGGTTCTCGATGGGACGGGCGGACGTGCTGCGCAAGGCCATGGGCAAGAAGAAGAAAGACGTCCTCGAGAAGGAGTTCGAGGGCTTCCAGGAAGGCATGCGTGCCAACGGTTTCTCCGACGAGGCCGTGCAAGCCTTGTGGGACACCATTCTGCCGTTCGCCGGGTACGCGTTCAACAAGTCCCACGCCGCCGGATACGCGCTCGTCGGCTACTGGACCGCGTACCTCAAGGCGAATTTCACCGCGGAGTACATGGCGGCGTTGCTCACCTCGGTCGGTGACAACAAGGACAAGTCGGCGGTGTATCTGTCGGAGTGCCGCCGGCTGGGGATCAAGGTGCTGCCGCCGGATGTCAACGAGTCGGCCCTGCGGTTCGCGGCCGTCGGGGACGACATCCGGTTCGGGCTGGGTGCCGTCCGCAACGTGGGCGCGAACGTGGTCGAGTCGATCATCAAGACCCGTGAGGAGAAGGGGAAGTACTCCTCCTTCACCGATTTCCTGGACAAATCGGAGCTGGTGGCCTGCAACAAGCGGGTCATCGAGTCGCTGATCAAGGCGGGCGGGTTCGACTCGATGGGCCACACCCGCCTGTCGATGATCCAGGTCCACGAAGACGCCGTCGAAGCCGTCGTCCCCCTCAAACGCCAGGAAGCCATGGGCCAGTTCGACCTCTTCGGCGGCGATGACACGCCAGCGGACTCGGCCGCGTCCCCGCTCGCGCACCTGCGGCTCACCGACGAGGAGTACCCGCGCAAACAACTCCTCGGCTACGAACGGGAGATGCTCGGCCTCTACGTCTCCGCACATCCCCTGGACGGCGCCGAACGCATCCTCCGGAAACACGCGAGAAAACCGATCGCGGCGCTTCTGGCCGACGCGCCGAAGGAAGGCGAAGTCGTGCTCGCGGGGCTCATCACCTCGCTGGAACGGCGGGTCAACAAGAAGGGCGAGCCCTGGGCCATCTGCACGGTGGAAGACATGGACGCCGCGTTGGAGGTGTTGTTCTTTCCCAAGGCATACGCGATCTTCGCGGCGGACCTCGTCGAGGACAACGCGGTCGTCGTGAAGGGCAGGGTGAACTGGCGGGAGGACAAGATGTCGGTGTTCGGCGGCGGGTTCGTCGCGCTCGATCTGTCCGATGTAGACACTCATGACGCGGAACCGCCGCTGGTTCTGCTGGCCGCGGCCGAGAAGCTCGATCTCGCCGTGGTGAGCGAACTGAAGCAGACGCTGCTCGCCCACCGCGGCGACACGCCGGTACTGCTCGAACTCGTCAGCGAACGGCGGCGCAGTCGCTATGCCCTCGACGACTATCCCGTGACGGTCAGCTCTCCGCTGCTGGGCGAGCTGAAGGGAATCCCCGGCGTGTCGGTCAAGGGATGACCCGGGCGAGCCGTCGTTTCCGCGCGGACCGCGTGATGACCACCAGAAGGCCGACGAAGCCGACCAGGAACAGCACGGCGCCGCCGAGGAACAGCCAGCGGGCGTTCGCATAGCCGCTGTCGGACAGCGGGGTGCCCGGGAGCCCGGCGTCGGTGAACGCCGTGGTCGGGGTGAGCGTCCGCGCGGTCACCGGGTTCCCGACCGCCACGACCACGCCGTACACCTCGGACACCGGGACGGCTCCCGCACCGGCCACCGTGCTCGCCATCCGCGAGTCGAGGGAGTTGTTCCGGTAGTCGCCCGCGACGAAGACCGTCCCCGGCGGCACCTGCGCGGTGAAGGCCATCTGGTCCTTCCCCTCCGCGGGTGGCAGGTAGAGGTACTCCTCGGCGACCGGCTTGCCGTTGACCTTGATGCGGTTCTGCTGATCACAGCAGGTCACCGTGTCGCCGCCGAGGCCGATGACGCGTTCGATCACCCGGCCCGGAGGTCCTCCGCCGGGGTAGGAACTGAAGTCGAAGACGACGATGTCCCCTCGGTGCAGTTCGACGCCGCCGGCCGAGCGGTAGGCGACCGTGCCCTGGGGAAGGGTCTGGCTCATGCCGGAGTACTTGATGGCGACGCGGCGGTAGCCGAAGAGCACGGTTCCCCCGCCGTAGACCGCGAGCCCGGCGCCGAGGACCACGACAACGATCATCAGCGCCAGCACCGGCGAGAGCCTGCGGCGCGCGATGGCGGCGGAAGCGGGCGAAGACGGCGGTGGCGGTGGGAGAACCGGTTCGGTCACGTCCCTCTATCGGGGCAAGAGCTCCCGCGTTACCCCGTCCGCGGCGCGTACATGATCACCGCTACTCCGGCGAGGCACAGCAGCGCGCCTATGACGTCGTAGCGGTCGGGCCGGTAGCCGTCCGCGACCATGCCCCAGACGAGCGACCCGGCGACGAACACTCCGCCGTACGCCGCGAGGATCCGGCCGAAGTGCGCGTCGGGCTGGAGCGTCGCGACGAACCCATACAGTCCTAACGCGACAATCCCGCCGCCGATCCAGAGCAGGCCGCGATGTTCGCGGATTCCCTGCCACACCAGCCAGGCGCCGCCGATCTCCAGCGCCGCCGCCGCGACGAACAACAGGATCGACCGGACGAGCACCCGGCCACGGTAGCTCAGCGACACACCGCGCCGCGCACCGACACGGCGTTGCTGGTGTAGACCGCGCCGCCCTCGGTGGCCTGGACCTGGAAGCAGTACCTGCGCTTCGGGTCCACCGGGACCGTCAGGGTCCGGTTCCGCTGCGCCAGCACGACGTGGTTGTGCTCCCCTTCCGGCGCGACCACCACGCCGTAGTCCATCGGCCGCGACGTCCGCCAGCTGAGCACGACGTCGGTGCCCCGGTCGACCGGCGGATCCAGCACGACCGTCTCGTCCGCGGCGGACGCCGGGGGCGGCGCGGGCGCCGAGGAAGACGTCGGCGACGACCCGGGACCACCGCCCAGCGCCCACCACACCGCGAGCGCGCCGACGGCCACGCACGCGACACCCACCCCGGCGAACGACAGGATCCGGCGCGTACCGGACGACGTTGCCTCCGGCGGCGCCGGGGTCACCCCGGACAGTGCCGAACCGGGCGGGATCGAATCCGCCGGAGCCGAGCGGGCGGCGGGAACGGACATCGGCGGCGGAAACGTCTCGGCGCCCGCGACCGGTGGCATCGTGTCCACAAAGGACCTTCGCGGTGCCGGTTTCGCTTGCCACGAAGCGTCTTCGGTGCTCGGCCACTCGGCGGGAGGGAAGACGACGGGGGAAAGCGACGTGCCGGGCAGCAGGTCGGCCAGCTGTTCGGCCACCCACGCGGCACCCGGCGGACGGCGTTCGGGTTCGGGCAGCAGCAACTGGGCGACCACCTCGGCCAGCTGGTCCGGGACGCCGGGCCGGTCGATCTTCGGCACCCGCGTCCGCAGCAGCCGCAGCATGCGATCGCCGAGCCGCTCCCCCAGTTTGCTCGGCAGCGGCGGCTCCCCGGTGAGCGCGGTGTGCAGCAGCGCGCCGAGTCCGTAGAGGTCGCTGCGCTCGTCGAAGGTGTCCGTGCGCAGCGTCTCCGGGGCGAGACCGTCGAGCAGGCGCTCGACGTCCCGGGGGAACGCCCGCCGCAGCGCCACCCCGAAGTCGGTGAGCACGGGCTGCCCCGACATCCGGATCAGCACGTTCGACGGTTTGACCGCGCCGTGCACCACGCCGACCGCGTGCGCCGCCGCGAGCGCCGCGGCGATGGCATGGCCGAAGACCAGGACGTCGCCGGGTGCCAGCGCGCCTGCCCGCGCGACCACGCCGGCCAGCGACTCCTGGCACAGCTCCATCCGCAGCGCGTGCCTGCCGTCGGCGACCTGGTCGATGTCCAGTACCGGCAGGATCGCGTAGGTCCCGACGAGGTCGGCGAGCTTCGTCTGCTCGTCCTCGAGGGTGATCAGCGTGCGCCGGTCGATCCGGTCCGGGAACACCTTGAACGCCACCGGCACACCGTCGGCGTGTCCGGAGTAGACGGTCGCGACCGGCCCGGTGCCGATCGGGGCCGACCAGGCACCCGGAGACGTCGTGCCGCCGGGCCGGCGCCGCCGGAACGCCGACCGGAAACCCGAGCGTTGCTCGATCATCATGCCACCGCCACAACCTCTCGTGGTGGGAACAGGCAGCGTGGGTCGAACGCCGCCCGTACCCGCTGGCGCCGCGACCGTTCGGCCAGGCTGCGGCGGATCGCGTCGACGGCGCCCCACGCCTGGTTCAGCGTGCCGCCGTCGGCCCCGTTACCCGACCAGAGCGCGATGTCCACTTGGGACGCCAGCCACACCAGCCCGTCCACCACGGTCCGGTCGAGGGTGACCGACGCGGCGACGGACAACTCGCGGACGGTGGTGCCCGCCGGGCACGAAACCCCGTGTGCGCGCACCAGATCCCGTGCCTCCCACCAGGCGGCGAGCACGCCGTCGGCGCCGGTGCGACGGCGTCTGCGGTATCTGCGCCAGGCCTTGGCCGCCGGCAGTCCCGCGACGCCGAGGACCAGCAACGCGACGAGGCCGAGCAGCACCGGCACGATCAGCTGCGCCCAGGGCAGGTTCACCGGTTCCGTGCCCCCGGTGTCCTGATCGGACGGTGGCAGCTGCGGGTCTTTCAGGTCCCGTGTCGGCGGCAGCTCCGCGCGGGCCTGCGCGGTGGCCGCCGCCAGCCCGGTGGGCGAGGCGCCGGGCCTGCCGCCGGGGCCCGCCGCCGTACCACTCGGGTCGAGCGGCACCCAGCCGACGCCGGCGACGGCGACCTCCGGCCAGGCGAGGACGTCGCCGTCGCGCACCACCACCGGCGTGCCGGGCGGCGCGGCCGGGGCGCGGAAGCCCACCGCGATCCGCGCGGGGATGCCGACGATCCTGGCCAGCGCCACATAGGACGCCGCGAACTGTTCGCTCGTCCCGCGTTTGGTCCGCAGCAGGAAGTTCCCGAGCTGGGGCCAGCCGCTGCCGGTGGGCAGCTCGGGACCGGTGGCGACGTGGTAGTTGGTGCTCAGGTAGCGCTCCAGCACGAACGCGGCCTGGAAGGACGGCCGCAGGCCGCCGACCGCCGTCCTGGCCAGCTCGCCGATGCCCGGCGGGACGGCGCCGAGCCCGCGGGCGGGCACCGTCGAGTCGATCGGGGCGTCGGCCAGCTTCCTGGCGTCGACGTCCGGTTCGCGCCAGCTCAGCCGGTAGCCGACGGGCCCGGCGGGCTGCTGGGACAGCAACATGCCCGATCCGGGGGCGATCAGCGGGGCCACCCCGGTGACCTCGGCGGGCGCGGCCTGGCTCGGCAGCCACGGAGTGTCCACAGTGGAGTACTGGATCTGTGCACTGTGGATGGTGGTGGGCGCGGTGACGCCCGGCGCCGGGTCGAGGCGGGTGCCCATCCGGCGGTAGTCGTCGTCGGGAAACCAGTTCGCGCCGTCGAACTCGTCGAGCACGGCGAGCCGCCAGCGGTCGACGCGATCGGGGCTCGTGTAGCTGAAGACCGGGTTCTCCGGCTGTTTCAGCCGGGCCGCGACCTCGTCGAGCGGGTTGGTGACCCGTGTCGGCGGCAACGGCACCTCCCGGCCGGTCCGCGCCGAGAGCGAGGGCCGGTTTCCCTGATCAAGCACCGTGACGACGACCGCGCCCGCCGTGCCGAGCAGCACGGGCACGACCAGCGCCAGCGCGGTCACCCGCCGCACACTGACGGAATACGGGCGCCGCAACGCGAACAGAGTGGCCGACAGCGCGGCGTAGGCCAGCCCCGCGACTGTCGCGAGTGGACCGGTCAGCGCGACGTACGCCTGGCTCACGCCGAGCAGCACCAGCCCCGGCGCCAGTGCGGCCGGGGTCCAGCGCAGCAGTTCGACGGCCAGCACCGCGGTGAGCAACACCGCCAGCGGCACGAACAACAGCAGTTCCGCGTCCGGCCGCGCGGGCCAGGTCGACTGCAACGTGAGCTGCCACGAATGGGTCGCGCCCGCCACGAGTGCCCGCCACGTCTCACCGGTCGGCACCCCGGTTTCCGTGGTGTCCCGCAGTACGGTCTCGACGATCGCGATCAGTCCGGCGACGAGGGCGAGCAGCGGCCGCCACGGCCGGAGCACGGGCAGCCGACCGCAGACCTCGGCCACAAGCACGCACGCAAGCAGCACCGCCGCGTTCGGCACCAGCACCGGCACGAACCCGAACACCGGCGCGAAGAACAGGCCGGGCACGGCCGCGGTGAGCAGCGCGCACCACACAGCCAGCCGCGCCCTCATGCGATCGCCTCGCTCCGCGAGACAGTGGTAAATCCCTTATGACGCAAGATACTCATCGCGGCATCACCGCGTTCCACCGGCGGACGGCGCCCAGTGCGTCGGTCGCGGACACGACCTTGGCCCCCGGCACCACCGGCGGCGCTCCCCCGCCGAGGACGACCACGGCGAGCGGGGAGTAACGCGAACGAACCCCGGTCAGCGAAGCCAGATCGGCGGTCGGCAGATCGGCGGTGACGACCGCGAGCCCACCGCCCCCGGACCGCGCGAGCGAACCGGGCACGAGCGCCTGGCTCGCATCACGGTGCGGAGCGAGCACGGTGAGTTCGTCGAGCAGCAACCGCACCGCCGATGGCCCGCCCGCGGTCGCGACGTCGAGGCCGCACGAGGTGACCAGGCGGCAGCGGTGGCCGGCCCCGGCCGCGGACGCGACGAGCGACGCGGCGACGTCGATGGCCTCCTCGAAGAGGGCGTCGGGGAAGCGCGTGTCGAGCAGGACGGTGAACCTCGGCTGGTCCGGATCGATGTACTCGCGCACCATCAGCTGCCCGGTGCGCGCGGTGGCCTTCCAGTGCAGGTGCCGCACTTCGTCCCCGACCGTGTATTCGCGCACCTCGCGCAGGTCGAAGGAGCCGCGCAGCGCCTCGTTGGACGCCACGCCTTCGTGGTGGTGACGCGGATGGCCGCCCGCGAGCGCGCGGACCGGGTGTACGCGCGGGTGCACCCACAGGGTCGTGGTGTCGCCGGTGGTCACCCTGGCACGGCCGAGCCCGAACGGGTCGACCCTGTCCAGGGTCAGCGGGCCGACCTGATGACAGCCGCGCCGTCCGGTCGGGAGGTCGTAGACCCGCTCGGTTTCCTTGTGGGGCAGCAAAGCCGGCACCGCCACCGCGTGGAACCCGTTCCCGATCCGGTCACCGGCGGTGAATCCGGCCTGGCGCCGGTTCGCGATGCTGCGCACCCGCAGCTTCGCGAACGCGGCCCCGCCGCGCTCGACCCGTTCCGGATAGACCTCCCTGGTGACCCGCACCCGCGGCCGCCGCGCGGTGAGCGCGACGGCCGCGAGCAGGATTCCGCCGCAGAATCCCGCCAGTGCGAGAAAAAGGGGATAACCAGCCCACTGCCCGGCGGCGAAGAGGACGGGCGTGGCCGCGAGCACCACCACGCCCCGCCGGGTGGGCCGCATCGCCGGGGTCATCAGGCCCCCGAGCGGGTCATCCCGGGCGCCGGCACGGCGGCGAGCACCTTGTCGATCACTTCCGCGGGCGAGACCTGGTTCAGCTCGGCCTCGGAGGTGAGGATGACGCGATGCCCGAGCACCGGGTGCGCGATCTCCTTGACGTCGTCGGGAGTGACGAACGCGCGGCCGCGCGTGGCCGCCACCGCCTGTGCCGCGCGGATCAGCGCGATGCTGCCACGCGGGCTCGCGCCGTAGCGGAGCGCGACGTGCTCGCGGGTGGCCGCCGCCAGTTTCGCCGCGTACTCGCAGATCGCGCGCTCGACGTGCGCGGCCCGCACCTGCGCCACCGCGCCCAGCAGCGTCGGGAGGTCCACGACGGGCGAGAGTTCGTCCGGGTCGACCCCGGCGCAGTCGCTCATGATCACCATGACCTCGGCCGCCAGATCGGGATAACCGACCTCCAGCCGCATGAGGAACCGGTCGAGCTGCGCCTCCGGCAGCCGGTAGGTGCCCTCCATCTCGATCGGGTTCTGCGTCGCCACCACGAGGAACGGGCGCGGCACCTGATGCCGCACGGCGTCGACGGTGACCGTCCGTTCGGCCATCACCTCCAGCAGCGCCGACTGCGTTTTCGGGGTACCGCGGTTGATTTCGTCGGCGAGCACGACATTGGCGAACACCCCGCCGGGGTGGAACTGGAACCGCTCGGCGTGCTGGTGGTAGACCGGGACGCCGGTGATGTCGCCGGGCAGCAGGTCGGGGGTGAACTGGATGCGGTTCCAGTTGCCGCCGACACTGCGCGCGAGACAGCGGGCCAGCGTCGTCTTGCCGAGACCGGGGACGTCCTCGACGAGGAGGTGTCCTTCGGCGAGCAGCGCGGCGATCGCGAGACGCACCAGGTCGGGCTTGCCGCGGACGACGGTCTGCACATTCGCCGCGATCCGCTCGTAGACCTCGTGCGCCGGTACCGCGGGCGCTCGGTTCATCGTTTCTCCCACTTGATCGGATTCGATTTGACCGTGCCGTTGGGGGTAACGACCTCGATCCAGACAGTTTCACCAGGCACGTCGTAGTTGATCTTGTTGTAGTTCGCGGAACCGTTCGCGTCGGTCCTTGTCGTCTCCCCCGGATTGACCACGCGTCCATTGCCGGAAAGCAGCCTGAGCGTGTAGGTGGTATTCGGCGCGAAACCCCTCAGGGACGTGTTGACCTGGTAACAGTTCGGCTTCTTGCACCTGTCGGTCGAGTCCGGCGCGCCCTGGCTGATCGTGATGGTTCCCTGCGCCGCGATCTGGATTGTCTTCGACGAGGACGCGCCGTTCAGCGTTTGTCCGTCGGCGGTTTTCGTGACCGCGTAAACGGTGAAAGCGACCGACCCGCTCAGCCCGCCGTACGTCATGCTGGTCCCGGTGGTGGTCTGCGAGCCCTTCCCGGTCGCGCTGATGACGTAGTGCACGAGCGTGCCGCCGTTCATCGCAGGCGCTCCCCAGCTGACGACCGCTCCGGTGCCCTGGGGCCTCGCGGTGAGGTTGGGCGGCGCGCCCGCCGCCGCCACCGGCGTCACCGAGGCCGACGCGCCCGGCCCGGTGCCCGCCTTGTTCACCGCCGTCACCGTCATCGTGTAGCGGGTTCCGTTGGCCAGACCGGAAATGTTCACGCTGCGCTCGTCGCCGCCGACGGTCCGGGACCCGCCCGCCCAGCTGATCCGGTAGGAGGTGATCGGCGCGCGGTTGTCCGGCGCCGCGCCCCACGACACCGTCGCCGAGCCGTTGCCCGCGGTGGCCGACACCGAGGCCGGGGCGCCGGGCGGGCTCGCGGGCGCGGTCGGCTGCGACGCCGGCGGTTTCGGCGGTTCGGCCGGGGGCGGCGCGGGCTTCGGCGGAACCGGGTTCTGAGGTTCCTGCCTGCCAGGGGGTCCCTGCCGGTCTCCCGCTCCCGGCCCCGGCCGCTGCTGGCCCTGACCACCCGGCGGCGCGACCGGCCCGTCCGTGCCACCACGGCGCTGATCCACCGGCGGCACCACGCTTCCGTCCGGCGGATTCTGCGGCTTCGGCACGTCGCCCGTGCGGTCGCCGCCGATCGGGACGTCGACGATCTTGCCGTCGTGATCGACGACGAGCACGTGCGCGCCCTCGGCGCCGTCGACGTAGACCCGGCCGTCCTCGCCGCGGCTCACGCGCGGCGTGCCGGACTCCGGCGGGATCGGCTGCGAGCCGACCTTCCGGCCCGTGGCGTCGTAGGTCAGCAACGTGCCGGACTTCTTGTCGACGAGCGCGACGACGCGGCCGGTCGAGACCGGGTCGCTGTAGTCGCCCTCGGGCAGTTCGACGATCACCGGTTTCTCGCCCCGGTGCGTGGTGTCGACGAAGTACAGGCGGTTGCTCGGCCGGTCCAGGATCGTGACCCGGCCGGAGACGTCGTTCGCCGCCGGGCTCGCGTGCGGCGAGGGGGTGACACCCAACGGCAGCGGGCTGCCGAGGCCGGCCGTGCCGACCGGCCGGAGTTCGGCCGCGGTGGTGTCGACGAACCACGGCTGATCGGCGACCAGCGTCAGCGCGCCGGTGTGCCCGGCCGGGACGGAGACCGGACAGGCCGAAAGCTGATCGGCGCCGCTGACCAGATCGCACAGCAACGCGGAGGTCCTGCGGAACAGCCACAGCGTCCCGATGCTGGTGGCGACCGGATCGCCCACCGGGCCGCCCGCGGACATCGACGCGGGCGGATGGCCGAGCCGCACCACGCGCCCGGCCTCGCGGTAGACGAGGTACGGACCGCCCGCGGTTTCCACTCCGACCGCGACCTCCCCCGCAGGCGGCACGATCGACGGCTCGACGGCGAGGTTCGACTTGCCGAACTCGGTGATCCGGCCCTGGCCGACGACGTAGCCGCTGCTGTCGCCCTGCACCACCTGGCTGCCCGGATCGCCGGGGACCGGGGCCTGCGCGTCGACGCTGCTGGTCGCGCCGTCGACGTGGAACACCGCGTGCGCGGCGAGGTTGTAGACCCAGTGCCCGGCCGGCAGGAACTGCATCCCGCCCAGCGGTTTGGCGGCCCCGGTGAGCGCGACGGTCACCGTCGCGCCGCAGGTCACGGCGATCAGCACCACCGGCACGCGGCGGCGCCAGGCCCGGCCGCCCGCAGTCGTCCCCTTCACCAGGCGGACCCTAGGCCGGGGTGCCGGGAGGGGTCCCGAACGCGTTTCGCGATCGCGCGCGGGAAAGCCGAAAACGGCCTCGGCGCCGGGTTTCCCGCCTTAGGATCCGGCCATGTTGATTCGCCGGACGATGCGGAAGACCCTGGCCCTCACCGCGGCCCTCGCCCTCACCCTCACCGGAGCGGGGGCGGCTCAAGCGGAGGAAAACCCACCGGTCTCCGACAGACAGTTGCTGTTCTTCAACCACGCCTACGGGGTGTTCGACCGGGAGACCGCCGACGCCATCGAGCATTCCGCCTACCTGAAGGAGTTCGCCAGCTTCCAGGTCCGCACCACGACCGGGACGGGCGGGCAGAAATGGACCGGCCGCTACCTGATGGGCCGCGAGACCTACCTCGAGCTGTTCGGCGTCGGCGACATCGACGGCCAGAGCGGCGCCCTCGGTTCCGCCGGGATGGGGACCTCGGTCGAGCGGTCCGGGGACCTGGCGAAGGTGACCGAGCGGCTCAAGGACGAGGGGGTCGCCCATCCGCTGCAGTTCCTCCAGACGCGGGACTTCGGCGACGGCGTCCCGGTGCCGTGGTTCGACGCCGTCCTCACCAGCGAGCAGTACGACGCCTTCGACACCTGGGGCATGGAATACCGGCCGGAGTACTTCGCCGATCCGCGCAGCAAGACCGAACCGGAGCGCTTCCCCGGTGACGTCGGCCGGGAGCGCTACCTCAACAACGACTACCGCGACCACCAGATGCGGGACGTGGCGGGCATCCACCTCGCGGTCACCGAACGGGACCTCGCCAACACGGTGCCGCTGCTGAAGGCTGGCGGGTTCGTCGTCCGGACCGTCCCGGGTGGTGTCGTGGCGCTGCGGGGCGGCACGACGATCCGGTTCGACGCCGTGCCCCGTGCCCAGGCGGGCCTGCGGCAGATCGACCTGACGCTCAACCGGCCCGTGGCGGACCGGCACGAGGAACGGATCGGCCGGTCCACCCTCGTCGTCGGCCCCGGTCCCCGTGCCGTGTGGACGTTCCCCGCGAACGGCTGACCGTCAGAACGCCGAGATGATCCCGGCGCGCTCGCGCCGGGTCAACGCGCTGATCACCGCGGAGTGGGGCGGCCCCCCCCCCCCCCCGCCCCCCCCCCCAGAAAGCGCCCGCGCGCAGTAAGCGTGGCCGGAAGACCCGGGGGGGGGGGCGCC
>NZ_JBHYIQ010000112.1:17748-30764 GCF_042739895.1 Amycolatopsis sp. NPDC059021 | reverse complement strand
CGGGCGGCCGGTAGTTACCGGCGGTGGGGGCGCCCTTCGCTACCGCTCGGTTGGGTCCGTACCCCGCCCGGCCCGTCGGGTTCGCGTCAGAGGGACCGTGGCAGATCCGCCGGAGTGCTCGGCCGCCGGAACCGAGGGACGCCCCCGGTGCGTCTACCGCACCGAGGGACGCCCCCGGTGCACCCAACGCACTGGGGGACGCCCTTGTCGCAACCAGGCCGCGCTTTCAGCACACTCGTGCACGGGGAACTCGCGTGCTGGAAAGCGGAACTCGCGTGATCGGGGGCGGAACTCGCGTGATGGGGCGGAGAGCTCGCGTGATCGGGTGGTCGGAGCAGTGGAGGTGATGAACGCATAGGCCGGTCGGACGGCGCGGGGCGCGGCCGCGCGCGTGAGGATTCTCCTGTTGTGTCCCTGTGACGCTGGGAGGATCCATGTCCGTCACCGAACACGTTCCGTCGCGTCCCCGCGCGGGAGGCTTCGCCGCCGGGCCCTATCCGGCGCGGCGGGCACGGATCGTCGTCCCGGCCTTGCTGGCGGGGCTCGTCCTGACGATGGTGTGGTCGGCACCGTTCGTCGACAAGGTGATCGGCGACAACGTCGCCAACACGCTCCTCGGGCACGACGCGAAGGCCACGCCGATCGGCGGAGTGCTGGCCGGGACGCTCTTCGCGTTCGTTTCCGGGCTGGCCGGTTCGTTCACCGCGTGCAACATCGCCGCGTTCGGCGCCGTCGCGCCGTTGGTCGGCGGCCAGGCGGACAGCGGGAGGCGCCGGTTCCTCACCACGCTGAAACCACTGGGCTGGATCGCCGCCGGAATGCTCACCGTGTCGGTGGTCTACGGCGTGATCGTCGCGCTGGCAGGCACCCGGATGCCGCAGTTCTCCACCGCGCAGACCGGCGGCCTGTCCGGCCGGAGCCTCCAGTCGATGATCGTGTTCGGGGTGATCGGGCTCGTGTTCATCGTGCTGGGCCTCGCCTCGCTCGGCGTCATCGGCAATCCGCTCGCCGCGCTCGGCCGCCGTTTCCCCGCCGCGCCGCTGGTCGTCATGGGCGCGCTGATCGGCGGATTCCTGATCGGACGGCCGTACCCGTTGTTCCGGATCATGTTCCGCGACGCCGCCGAAAGCCACAACGTGCTCTACGGCGCCGCCGCGTTCGCGCTGCAGTCGGTGGGCAACATCGTGCTCATGGCGGTCCTGTTCCTCCTGCTCACCCACGCCACCGGCGGCCGCGTGCGGCGCTGGCTGACCGCGAAACCCGCCCGCGTCGCGACCGTCACCGGCGCCGCGCTGCTCGTCGCGGGCACGTTCACGCTGCTCTACTGGGACCTGCGCATGCTCGGGCGGCTCGGGGTGATCTGGTTCCCGTCGATGAGCTGGTAGCCGTCCACGACGGACTCAGGAGCCGAGCCAGTGGTAGTCGGGCGCCGGATCGAGCACCACGGCGTCCGCCACCGCGGTCAGCGTCTCCCGGGGCTGCCTGCCGGACACCGTCAGCCACCTGCCGGACGGGAGCCGGACGGCGACCAGCGCGTCGTCCCGTTCGCGCTGGGGCACGTAGCGCCCCTCGGTGCCTCGCACGGTCACCGGCGTGCTGCCGCCGAGCCCGGGGGAGCCGGGGCCGACGCCGACCCGCAGCACGGTCCCGGCGGGGCCGGCGGCGGTGAGTTCGGTGCTGCCCGTCGCCGGCTCGGTTCCCTGGACCACAGTGGACTGTTCGCGCAGCCCGGCGGGCAGCGGTCCGAGGCGGGCCTCGCCGCGGACGAGCACGGACTTGCCGCCGCTCACCGAGTCCGCGAACCGCTGCGCGACCCGGCGTGCCTCGGGGACACCGGCGATCTTCGCGGTCAGCACGTGGTGGTCGTCGGCCATCCAGGTCAGCAGCGCGGCGGCCCCGGTGTCGCCGGTGACCATGCCGACCCGGCCGTGCACGACGACCTGGTCGCGCAGCGCCGCGATCCGCAGTGCCGTCTGCGACCACTCCGGGTCGTCGGTCGAATACGCCGAGAGCACGATCTCGCTGGGCCCCGCGGTCCAGCGGCGTACCTGCGGGACGATCCCGGGACCCGCGGCGCGGTACTGCTCGGCGAACCCGTCCGGCAGCCAGCCCGGGGCGTACTGGAGCACCGGCTTGTCCGAAGTGGACGCCGTGGTCCCTGGCGCCGCCGCCTGCTCCCCGGAGTCCATCACGGTCCTCGTGACCAGCGGGATCCCCGCGACGATGGCGACCACCGCGGCGATCGCCCCGGCGAGTGCCAGCCGGGGCCGGCGCCGCGGCCGTTCCTGGACGGCCCTGGCCAGCGCGTTGCGGACCTCGTTGCTGTCGGGGGCACTGGCGGCCAGGTGATCGAGGCTTTCCCGCAACAGGGTTTCGATCTCGTGCTCGCTGAGCTCGCGGGGCGGGGTCATTCGCTGGCTCCGGTGGTGAGTGCGGCGGGGCGCGGGGAGACGGACGCGCGAAGCGTGGCCAGTGCGCGGGAGATCTGGCTGCGCACGGTCGAGGCCCGGCAGCGCAGCACCTTCGCGATCTCGGCGTCGGAGTAGTTCTCGTAGTACCGCAGGACGAGCGCGGCCCGTTGTTTGCGGGGCAGTTCGGCCAGCCGCGCCAGCATCTCGTCCCGCTCGTCGTAGGCGTGGCTGTGGTCGGAGACCGGCGGGCTGATCGCGTCGAGCACCTCGGGCGAGGACGGGACGTGGCGGCGTACCGCCCGGCGCCGCCACGACAGGTACTCGTTGGTCACCATGCGCCGCACGTACGTCGGCGGCGAGTCGATCGTGGACCAGCGCTGCTGGGCACGCAGCAGCACCTCCTGCACGATGTCCTGCGCGAGGTCCGGATCGTCGGTCAGCACGGTCGCGTAGCGCAGGAGCCCGTCCAGGCGGTCCGCGACGAACTCGTCGAAGCTCGCGGGCACGGTTTTCCTCTCCGCCATGGGGTGTCCGACCTACAGACGCGCGAGCACCCCGTTCCGATGCATCCCGCCCGCGATTCGTCCGGCCGCCGATGACTACGCTGGCGGGTATGGCTGTGGCGGTGAGGGTCATCCCGTGTCTCGACGTCGACGCGGGACGCGTGGTGAAGGGCGTCAACTTCGCCGGCCTCCGCGACGCCGGCGACCCGGTGGAGCTGGCCCGTCGCTACGACGAAGAAGGGGCCGACGAGCTCACGTTTCTCGACGTCACGGCGTCCTCGGGGGATCGGGAGACCACCTTCGACGTGGTGCGCCGCACCGCCGAGCAGGTGTTCATCCCGCTCACCGTCGGCGGCGGGGTGCGGACCAACGACGACGTCAACCGGCTGCTGCGGACCGGCGCCGACAAAGTGAGCATCAACACAGCCGCGATCGCGCGCCCGGAGATGCTCCGCGAGGCCTCGCGGCGGTTCGGCGCGCAGTGCGTCGTGCTGTCGGTGGACGCGCGGCGGGTGCCCGAGGGCGGCGAGCCGACCGCGTCCGGCTTCGAGGTCACCACGCACGGCGGCCGCCGCGGCACCGGCATCGACGCCGTCGAGTGGGCCGCGCGCGGCGAGGAGCTCGGCGTCGGCGAGATCCTGCTCAACTCGATGGACGCCGACGGCACCAAGAACGGCTTCGATCTCGAACTCATCGAGCTGGTGCGCAAGGCGGTCCGGGTGCCGGTGATCGCCAGCGGGGGCGCGGGCGCGGCCGGGCACTTCCTGCCCGCCGTGCGGGCCGGGGCGGACGCCGTGCTCGCGGCCAGCGTGTTCCACTTCGGACAGTTGAAGATCGGCGAGGTCAAGGACGCGCTGCGGACCGGCGGGGTCGTGGTCCGGTGATCCCGAAATCCTGGAAGGCGCCGGTCGAGGTCAAGGTCACCGCGGCGCTGCTGGTCGGACTCGGGCTGGCCTGGGTCGTCGAGGTGGTCGTCCTCATGCTCGCCCCCGGCGCGTCGCTGCGGAGTTTCCTGCTGCCGGTGACCGGGCTGATCCTCGGCGGTGTCGTCGTCACCGGGCTCGCGCTGAAGATGCCGACGGCGCGCTACGGCGGGTTCGCCGTCGTCGTGATCTTCGCGCTGGTGCACGCGCTGATCCTGCTCGCCGCCGAGCTTGTCTGGATCAAGCTCGTCTCCGGAGTGCTCTTCGCCGGGTACGTCTACACCGGGGTCCTGCTGAACTCCATGCCGCTGCGGCGGTATCTGCTGGGAGCGGACGCATGAGTCTCGATCCCGCGCTGTCCGCGCGCCTGAAACGCAACGCCGACGGCCTGATCGCCGCGGTCGTCGTCGAGCACTCGACGTCCGACGTGCTGATGATGGCGTGGATGAACGACGAGGCGCTGGAAGCCACCCTGACCACGCGCCGCGGCACGTACTGGTCGCGCAGCAGGCAGGAACTGTGGGTCAAGGGCGAGACCTCGGGCCACGTCCAGCACGTGCGCGAGGTGCGGATCGACTGCGACGGCGACACCGTCCTGCTGCGCGTCGACCAGACCGGCCCGGCCTGCCACACCGGCACCCGCACCTGCTTCGACACCGACGACCGCCTGCTGCTCGCCGACGGCTGACCCGCGTCGGCCGCCTCGCCGTCCGGTGCTCTTCGTTACCCTTTTTTGTTGGTGATCAAGGAAAACCCGGCCGTACGCTGGGTCGATGGGGCCGGGGTTCGACGGGGGTGTCCAGGTACGGGACGACGGTCACGGCGGGGTGGCGTACGCGGTCGCCTGCGGTGCGGCGTCGCTGTTGTTCGTCGTGTCCGCCACCGTGACGGCGGCGGGATTCATCGTCAGCGACCGGCCGTGGGAACGGGATTGGTTTCCGCTCGCGATCGTGGTGACCGTCGTTTCGCCGTTCTGCGCGGTCATCGCCGGTGTCCTGGTCTGGCGGTCCGGTGGGGGCGGTGAGTTCGCGGCCGCGGCGACCGGCTCCGTGGTGCGGATCCCGCCGGCTGGTGCTGATCCCCCTGGCGTGTTCGACCCCGGCGCGGAGCTCCGGCGGGTGCGGATGATGACCTGGCGCGCGCTGGGTTTCGTGGTGCTCTCGTGCGCGATCCTGCTCGCGGCGCTGTGGTGCCTGGCCGCGCTCGTGCGGGCGCCCTCGCGGCTGCTGGAGACCGGGCAGCGGGTGCCGGGAAGCGTGCTGGAGGTCGAGAAGCATCGCGGAACCGGCGTCGTGGCGATCCAGGTGCGGTATCCCGTCGGGGACACCACGCGTGTCGCCAGGATCGCCACGCAGGGCGGTCGCTCGTACTCGGCGGGCCAGCCGGTCACCGTGATCTACGACCCAGGGAATCCCGGGCACGTCCGCACTCCCGGCGAACCCAACGAAGAGTGGGTCGTGATCGGTCTCTGCACGGCCGCCGGGCTGGTCGCGTTGCTGAGTGTCCCGGCTTCGCTGGCGGCCGCAACCGGCTGGTGGCGCCGGTACCGGGCGGTGCGGCGGACGGGCTGGCGGGCCGCCGCGGTGGCGGTCCGGCCGGGCCCGCCCCTGCTGACCTGGCTGGCACCCGATCTCCACGTGCGGTTCCGCGACGGCGGCGGCATGGTACTGGGGGCGGCTGTCTCGACGCATCAGATCTCCCGGGTGGACCGCGACCTCCGCCGGGACGGGCGGGTCTGGGTCGGCGGGACCGGGCGGCACGTGGTCGTCATGGTGCGGCGTGAGGCGCTCCCAGGGCTGTACGTGCTCCCCGTGCGCGTACGGCGCGAAGAGCCGCGAAGGCCGGGTGGCTAGAGGCCGAGGTCGCCGGTGAGGTAGCGCTGCACGGTCGGCGCGACCGCGGTGACCAGCGTGTCGATCTCCGCCGACGCGAGCGGCTCGAACTTCGCGATGTAGCGGATCATGCCCATCCCGACCATCTGGGACGCGGCGAGCGCGGTGCGCAGTTCGACCCGGTCCGAGCCTGCCGAGGCGATCAGCTTCGTGAAGAACTTCTGGAAGAAGTCACGCAGGACGTGGCCGGCCTGCTCGTGCCCGGCGACGCTGCGGATCAGCGCCTGGAAGGTGTCACCGCCGGCGCCGTCCCAGCGGGTGAGGAAGGTGCGGACGATCCGCTCGCCGAGTTCCTCGTCCGGCCCGGCGCGGAGGCTTTCGAGCAGTTCGTGCGGGGAGAAGGGCAGCTTGAGCACGGCGTCGGCGAACAGGCCTTCCTTGCTGCCGAACCAGTGGTTGACCATGGCCGCGTCGACCCCGGCACGGGTGGCGATGGCGCGCACGGTCGAACCGTCGTAGCCGTTCTCGGCGAACACCGCGCGCGCCGCCGCGACCAGCGCGGTGCGCGTGTCCTGTCCGGCGGGCCTGCGGCCGCGCCGCCGCGCGGTAGTGTCCGTGCTGACTGTGCTGTCCTCGGTGCTCACCTCTTCATCATGACCGCACCGGACGCCGAATTCAACGTTCGCTGAATTACTCCCCGCCGCAGGCGCCGCGGACGCGGTGCAGCACAATGAACCGCATGGTCGCCGCACAAGCCGGGCTCGGCTCGGTCAGCCTCAGCCGCACACAGTTCCGGGACCTCGCCGCAGACCGCAGGGTCATCCCCGTCGTCCGCCGGGTGCTCGCGGACGGCGAGACCCCGCTCGGGGTGTATCGCAAGCTCGCCGCCGACCGGCCGGGGACGTTCCTGTTCGAATCCGCGGAGAACGGCGCGTCCTGGACCCGCTGGTCGTTCATCGGCGTCCGCAGCCCGGCCGCGCTGACCGTGCGCGACGGCGAGGCCGTCTGGACCGGCACCCCGCCGGTCGGCCTGCCCCGCGAGGGCGACCCCCTGACCGTGCTGCGCGAGACCGTCGAGGCGCTGCACACCGAGCCGCTGCCCGGCTTGCCACCGCTGACCGGCGGCATGGTCGGCTACATCGGCTACGACGCGGTGCGCTGGCTGGAGAAGCTGCCCGAACTGGCCGAGCGGGACATCGACATCCCCGAGCTGACCATGCTGCTGGCCACCGACCTCGCGGCGTTCGACCACCACGAGGGCACGGTCACGCTGATCGCGAACGCGGTCAACTGGGACAACTCGCCGGAGCGCGTCGACGCCGCCTACGACGACGCGCTGGCGCGCCTGTCGGCCATGACCGAACAGCTGCGCGTGCCCGCTCCGCCGACCGTGGCCACCTTCGACCGGCCCGCGCCGGAGTTCGTCCGCCGCCGCTCCAAGGAGGACTTCCACGCCGCGGTGGACAAGGCCGTCGAGGCGATCAAGGCGGGCGAAGCGTTCCAGATCGTGCCCTCGCAACGGTTCGAGATCGAGACCGGCGCCGACGCGCTGGACGTCTACCGCGTGCTGCGGACGTCCAACCCCAGCCCGTACATGTATTTGCTGCGCCTGGAGGGTTTCGACATCGTCGGCTCCAGCCCGGAGTCGCTGGTGACCGTGCGGGACGGCCGCGCGACCACGCACCCGATCGCGGGTACGCGCTGGCGCGGCGCGGACCCGGAGGAGGACGCCCAGCTGGCCAAGGACCTCCTGGCGGACGAGAAGGAACGTGCCGAGCACCTGATGCTCGTCGACCTCGGCCGCAACGACCTCGGCAAGGTCTGCAAGCCCGGCACCGTGCGGGTGGTCGACTTCTTCCAGATCGAGCGCTACAGCCACGTCATGCACATCGTGTCCACGGTCACCGGCGAGCTGGCCGAGGGCAAGACCGCTTTCGACGCCGTCACGGCGTGTTTCCCGGCCGGGACGCTGTCCGGGGCGCCCAAGGTGCGGGCGATGGAACTGATCGAGGAGCTGGAGCCGACCCGTCGCGCGCTGTATGGCGGCGTCGTCGGTTATCTCGACTTCGCGGGCGACGCGGACACCGCGATCGCCATCCGCACCGCGCTGATGCGCGACGGTGTCGCGTACGTGCAGGCCGGGGGCGGGGTGGTGGCCGATTCGGTGCCCGACTACGAGGACACCGAATCGCTCAACAAGGCCCGCACGGTGCTGTCCGCGGTCGCCGCGGCGCAGACGATGGTGCCCGCGGGGGAGCTGGACCCGGCCGAGGACTCCGCCCGTGTCTGAGCCTCTCCCGCCCCCCAGCCCTTCGGGCCCACCCCCCGTGTCCTCCCCGCCCCCCGCTCCCTCCCGGCGTCCACTGTGGATGATCGTGGTGGCGCTCCTGCTGGGCGCCTTGGCGCTGTGGGGCGCGTCACGGCTGGTCTGGTTCGCCGAGTTCCGCGACGGCGGCGTGCGCGGCACCCTCCTGCACACCGAGAAAGGCGACCAGCGCGCCGTCTCGCTGGTGCCGCTGGCGATCCTCGCGCTGGCCGGGATCGCGGGCGTGGTGGCCACCGGCGGCTGGGCCCGGCGCGTGCTCGGCGTGCTGCTGGTACTGGCGGGCGCCGCCGGGGTGTGGGCGGCGATCGACGGCGTCCGGTTCGGCGGGTACGCCGACGGGCTCCCGGTGTCCCAGATGCTGATCGGCAGGGGCCTGGCCGCGCTCGGCGGAATTCTCGTCGCGGCCGGCGGGTTGGCAGCCATCAAGGGCGCGGGAAGCGCTGTCCGGCTCGGTGCCCGGTACTCGGCTCCGGGCGCCAAACGGAAGGCGCGCGATCCGGACACGGAGCTGTGGGAGGCGCTTTCGGAGGGTGAGGATCCCACCGCGAACAGGTGATCTTCATGGTGCGGCATTCGGAGCAACGCGCGTACCCGGGATAAGCCGGCCGATGTGCGGGGGTTAGCATCTTTTCGGCGGGAAGGGGAAGGTTTTTGTGAGCGACCTTGCGAATACACCGGTGAGTGCGGTAGTGGCCGGGGGCGGCCAGTGAGCGTGCTCGAGGACATTGTCGCCGGAGTGCGGGAGGACCTCGCCCAGCGCGAGGCCGCGCTGCCGTTCGACGAACTGAAGACCCGTGCGGCGCAGGCCCCGGCGCCCCGGGACGTGCTGGGCGCACTGCGTGAGTCCGGCATCGGCGTCATCGCCGAGGTGAAGCGGCGCAGCCCCTCCAAGGGCGCGCTCGCGGACATTCCCGACCCCGCGTCGCTGGCCAAGGACTACGAGGACGGCGGCGCGCGGGTGATCAGTGTGCTGACCGAGCAGCGCCGGTTCGGCGGCTCGCTCGCCGACCTCGACGCGGTGCGGGCCGCGGTCGACATTCCCGTGCTGCGCAAGGACTTCATCGTCAGCCCCTACCAGGTGCACGAGGCCAGGCTGCACGGCGCGGACATGGTGCTGCTGATCGTGGCCGCGCTGGAGCAGAACGCGCTGCTGGCGTTGCTCGACCGCGTCGAATCCCTCGGGATGACGGCGCTGGTGGAGATCCACAACGCCGAGGAGGCCGACCGCGCGCTCGAGGCGGGTGCCAAGGTCATCGGCGTCAACGCGCGCAACCTGCACACCCTCGAGGTCGACCGGGACGTCTTCTCCCGGCTCGCGCCCGGTCTGCCGATGGACGTGTACAAGATCGCCGAATCCGGGGTGCGCGGCCCCGGCGACCTGATGTCCTACGCCGGGCACGGCGCGGACGCCGTCCTCGTCGGCGAGGGCCTGGTCGCCTCCGGTGACCCGAAGGGCTCGCTGGTCAAGCTGGTCACCGCAGGTTCGCACCCCGCCTGCCCGAGGCCGTCCCGGTGACCGACGAGAAGCACGGGAAGCACGATCCGGATGAGCGCGGGTACTACGGCCCGTACGGCGGCCGCTTCATGCCGGAGGCGCTGATCGGCGTCGTCGACGAGGTGGCCGCCGAGTACGACAAGGCACGGAACGACCCGGAGTTCGTCGACGAGTTCAAGCGCCTGCTCAAGGACTACGCGGGCCGCCCGTCGCTGCTCACCGAGGCCAGGCGCTTCGCGGAGCATGCCGGGGGCGCGCGGATCTTCCTCAAGCGCGAGGATCTGAACCACACCGGGTCCCACAAGATCAACAACGTGCTTGGCCAGGCGCTGCTCACCAAGCGGATGGGCAAGAAGCGGGTCATCGCCGAGACCGGGGCCGGCCAGCACGGGGTGGCCACCGCCACCGCCTGCGCGCTGCTCGACCTGGACTGCGTGGTCTACATGGGCGAGGTCGACACCGAGCGGCAGGCGCTGAACGTGGCGCGGATGAAGCTGCTCGGCGCCGAGGTCGTCGGAGTGAAAACCGGTTCACGCACGCTGAAGGACGCGATCAACGAGGCCCTGCGCGACTGGGTCACCAACGCCGACACCACGCACTACCTGTTCGGCACCGCGGCGGGCCCCGCCCCGTTCCCGACCATGGTCCGGAACTTCCACCACGTCATCGGCCAGGAGGCCCGGGAGCAGATCCTCGAGCTGGCCGGGCGGCTGCCCGACGTCGTCGCCGCGTGCGTCGGCGGCGGGTCCAACGCCATCGGGATCTTCTCTGGGTTCTACGACGACCCCGAGGTGCGGCTGGTGGGGCTGGAGCCCGGCGGCGAGGGCGTCGAGACCGGGCGCCACGGCGCGACCCTGACCAAGGGCAGCCCTGGCAACCTGCACGGCGCGATGTCGTACCTGCTGCAGGACGAGGACGGCCAGACCATCGAATCGCACTCGATCTCGGCGGGCCTGGACTACCCGGGCGTCGGCCCCGAGCACGCGTGGCTGAAGGACAGCGGCCGCGCCGAGTACCGGCCGGTCACCGACGCGGAGGCGATGGACGCGTTCCGGCTGCTGTCGCGGACCGAGGGCATCATCCCTGCGATCGAGTCGGCGCACGCGCTGGCCGGCGCGATCGAGCTGGGCAAGGAACTGGGCTCCGGCGGGCTGATCGTGGTCAACCTCTCCGGTCGTGGTGACAAGGACATGGACACCGCGGCCAAGTACTTCGGATTGGTGGACGGCTCGTGAGCGGCCTGGACGATCTTTTCGCGCGTACGCGTGCCGAGGGCAGGGCCGCGCTGGTCGGCTATCTGCCCGCCGGGTTCCCGACGGTCGACGGCTCGAAGGACCTGCTCGCCGCGACCATCGACGGCGGCGCGGACCTCGTCGAGGTCGGCGTCCCCTACACCGACCCGGTGATGGACGGCCCGACGATCCAGGCGGCGGCCGAGACGGCGCTGTCCGGCGGCTTTCGGCTCAAGCACCTCTTCGACGTCGTCGAGGCGGTGTCCTCGCGCGGCGGCAAGGCCGTCGTGATGACGTACTGGAATCCCGTGCACCGCTACGGCGTCGACGCCTTCGCGCGGGATCTCGCGGCCGCGGGCGGGCTGGGCATGATCACCCCGGACCTCATCCCGGACGAGGCGGACGAGTGGATGGCCGCCTCGGAGGCACACGGCCTGGACCGGATCTTCCTGGTCGCGCCGTCCTCGTCGGAGGAGCGCATCGCGAAGACCGTCGCCGCGGCGTCCGGCTTCGTCTACGCCACCGCGGTGATGGGCGTGACCGGCGCCCGTGACCAGGTCGGCACCCACGCCGAGGACCTCGTCCGCCGCACCCGCGCGCACACCGGGCTGCCGATGGGCGTCGGCCTCGGCGTCCGCTCCGGCGAGCAGGCCGCGCAGGTGGCCGGGTTCGCCGACGCGGTCATCGTCGGCTCCGCGCTGGTCACGGCCGCGTCTTCGGGCGCGGAAAGCGTGCGCGCGCTGTCGGCCGAGCTGGCCGAAGGCGTCCGGAAGGCACCCGCCTCCGCCTGAGCGTCCAAAACTGTCGGTGCCCATCGGCATACTCCCCGTGTGGTTGTTTCCAGAGGGGGAGAGCACCGAAATGTCACACACGACGACGACGGTTACGGCGAATACGGGCGGAGGTGAACTACCATGGCAGTCTCCACGCACAGGGGGCGCGAAATGGTCGGCCTGGACAACAGCTGGACGCTTGACGACGTACTCGCGCTGCCCGAGGACCAGACGACGGGCCAGCGTGTCGAGCTGGTCGACGGGGCCTTGCTCGTGAGCCCTTGGCCCCGCGTCAGGCACCAGCGGATGCTCTCGACGCTGCAGCGTCAGCTCCACCCGGTCGTTCCCTCGGTGCTGGAAATGCTTCCCGGGGCGAACATCGTGCTCGGCCACCGGGGTGATCGGCTGGTCGTGCCCGACCTGGTGATCAACAGGGACCCCGGTTTCGACGGTGTTTACCTGACCGAGGACCAGGTGTTCCTGGTGTGCGAGATCGAATCACGGTCGACGAAGCTCAAGGACCGGACGCTCAAACGCGCGCTGTACGCCGAGGGGCGGATTCCGTACTACCTGCTGGTCGATCCGGCCGAGGAACCGGCGGCGGCCACGATGTTCGCGTTGTCCGGTGAGGACTACGAGCCGATCGCGAAGAGCGAGGGCGGGCGGCTGGAGCTGACCAGGCCGTTCACCGCGAGTATCGATCTGGCCTGACGCCGGGCCGTTTGTACGAAAGGTGTACGCCGCGCGCGCAGCCTGGGCGGCATGACCTTCGACCTCTCCCGGCGCGCTGTCCTCTGTGGTGCCGCCGGGCTCACCGTCGCGAGCGCCGCGGGGTTGCTGCTGCCCGGGATGGCGGATGCCGCCGCGGCCCCGCGTGTCTACAGCTGCGCGGAGTGGGGCGCGCGCCCGCCGTCCGATCCGCTCGTCACCCTGACCCATCGCGCGAACCGCATCCTGATCCACCACATCGACAGCCCCAACAGCACCGACTACTCGCTGGCCCACGCGTTCCAGGTGGCCAGGGACGACCAGCACGACCACATGGACAACAACCACTGGTCCGACACCGGTCAGCACTTCACCGTCAGCCGCGGCGGATACCGGCTGGAGGGGCGGCACGGCAGTCTCGACGCGCTGCGCGCGGGTGACCGGATGATCCGCGCCGCGCACTGTCCCGGGCAGAACGACAACGCGATCGGGATCGAGAACGAAGGCACCTACATGACCGTCGAACCCCCTGCGGCGCAATGGAAATCCCTGGTCGTGTTCTGCGCGTACATCTGCCGCCAGTACGGCATCCCGGTGGCGGAGATCAAGGGCCACCGCGACTTCTACAACACCGACTGCCCCGGCGACCGGCTCTACGCCAAACTCCCCCAACTGCGCAAGGAAGTCGCCGCCGCCCTCGCCGCGTGAGCTGAAGGGGGGGGTTGGAAGAAAGGGGTGGTGTTAAGTGACAAGAAAAAACAGAAAAAACCACACAAGAACAAGACGCGGAAGTGGGGGAAAACGGGGTGTGGT
>NZ_JBHYIQ010000112.1:0-17738 GCF_042739895.1 Amycolatopsis sp. NPDC059021 | reverse complement strand
GATGAGAGGAAAGTCCCCTTCAGCACGTCCTACGCGACGAAAGTCCCCTTCAGCTCAGTGGATCCAGCGCATGGCGGCGGTGAGTTCCGCGGCGCCCGCGCCGGAGAATTCGGCGATCTCGGCGCGGCGGATGTCCATCAACGTCGTCGCGAGTTCGTCGCCGAAGCCGGCGCGTAGCGACTTGTCCGCTTCGAACGCCGCGACGGCCTCGGCCAAGGACGCGGGCAGCCGCGTGATCCCGCGAACCGCGCGTTCGTCGTCGGTGAGGGAAGCGGGGTCGACGTCCAGGGGGTCGGGGAGGCGGGCGTCGCCGGCGATCCCGGCCAGCCCGGCGAAGAGCAGCGCGGCGACGACCAGGTACGGGTTGGCGGTGAGGTCGAAGCATTTGACCTCGAGGTTCGCCGCGGTGTCCCGCTGCCCGGCGGCGCCGCGGATCATGCGCAGCGGCGCCTCCCGGTTTTCCAGGCCCCAGGCCAGGAACGCCCCGGTCCACAACTGCGGGGCGAGCCGCAGGTAGCTGAGCACGGACGGCGCCCCGATCGCCAGCAGCGCGGGCAGCCGGTCGAGGATGCCCGCGCCGAACGCCTCGGCGGCCGGGGTCAGCCCGAACGCGCGGTCACCACCGGCGCAGAGATTGCGTTCGCCCTCCCAGACGCTCAGGTGCACGTGGCCGCCGTTGCCGACGTCGTCCGGCGAAAACTTCGGTGAGAACGACGCGCGCAGGCCGAACTGGGCGCTGACCGCGCGGATCGTTTCGCGGACGAGCACCGAGGTGTCCGCCGCCCGCACCGGATCCGCCGCGGCCACCGACAGCTCGAACTGGCCGGGCGCGTACTCCGGATGGAGCTGCTCCACCTCCACACCCTGTTCGTCCAAAATGGACGCCAGAACGCGGAGATACTCGCCCTGCTGGGAAATCCTGGTGAAACCGTACGCGGGCCCGCTGGTGGCCGAGCGCGGATCGTCCGGGGCCGACTCGTCGGTCACGATCCATTCCAGCTCGAAGCTCGTCAACGCGGAGTAGCCGTGCTCCACCAGCCGTGCCGTCGCTGTGGCGGCGAGTGCCCTCGCGTCCTGCGGATGCGGGACGCCCTCCTGGTCGTACTTCAGCACCGGCGCCCACGCCCAGCCGGGACGGCACGCGAGTGCGGTGAGCGCGTCGAGATCGGGGTGCAGCCGGAGGTCGCCGACGGGGCCTCGCGAGTACGCGCCGGAGGTGATCTGATCCGTGCACAGGAAGAAGTCGAAGGAGTTCGACGCGCCGACGCCCCACGCCGTGGCCGCCGCCAGCTTCGCCACCGGGACGGCTTTTGCCCGCAGGACACCGCTGTTGTCCACGAACGTCAGCGCGACCAGGTCCACGCCTTCGCGCCGCAACCGGCCGGCGGCGGCTTCCCCGCGCGCCGCAAGTGCTGCCCGATCGAGCTGGCTCATCCCGTCCCCACCGTGTACGACTTGGAGATCTTCACGAAGCGAGGTGGGCATCGTGTCAGACATCGTGAAAGGCCGTCCAGCAGACCGTCCCGCATTACGCCGTTCGTTGTCGGTCTGGCAGGCCGTCGGGCTGTCGGTCGCCCTGATGGCGCCGAGCATGGCGGCCACCATCAACCCGCAGCAGACCGCGTCCGCCGCCGGACGCGCGGTGCCGCTCGCGTTCCTGCTCTCCGGGGCAGGTGTCCTCCTTGTCGCGTATGGGTTCGTGCGGCTGTGCCAGTACTACCGGCACGCCGGTTCGGTGTACGCCTTCGTCGGCGCGACGCTCGGCCCGCGTGCCGGCGTGGTCGCCGGTATCGGGTTGCTCGGCACGTACACGTTCTACGCCGTTGTGACGAGCTCCGCCGCGGGCACGCTCGGCACGGCTTTCCTCACCCATGCCGGTATCTGGCCGAATCCGCCGTCGTGGGGCCCGTTCGTGCTCACCGGCGTCGCGCTGCTCGGGGCGTGGCTGCTGGCGGTGGTGCCCGCCCGGCGCGGCACCAGCACGCTGCTCGTCGTCGAAGGCGCGACGATCGCGGTGATCCTGGTGGTGACCGTGGTCATCGCGGTCCGGCTGATCGCGGGGTCCGCGCCGGGCGGCGGCCGGTTCACGCTCGACGTCTTCACCTACACCTCCGGCACGGGACTGTCCGGGGTGTTCCTCGGCGCGGTGTTCGGCTTCCTGTCCTTCGCCGGTTTCGAGGCCGCCGCGACGCTGGGCGAGGAAACCCGGGACCCGCGTCGCGACATCCCGCGCGCGATCCTCGGGACCGCACTGTTCGGCGGCGTGTACTTCGTCGTGGTCACCGCTGTCGAAATGATGGCGTTCGGTTCGGACGCGGCCGCGTTCCACGAATCGTCTTCGTTGCTCGGCGATCTCGGCAGCCGGTTCGTCGGCTCGTGGGTGGGTGACGTCATCAGCGCGGGTGCCGCGGTCAGCGCGTTCGGCTGCTGTCTCGCGTGCGTGGTCGGCGGCTCGCGGCTGCTGTTCGCGCTCGGCAGGGACGTGCGGGAGGGCCGGGGGATCGGCCGGACGTCGGCGCGGGGGACACCGGCGGTGGCGGCGACGGTGGTGACCGGGACGGCGGTACTGATCATCGTGGCGTGCGCGGTGCTCTTCGGCGCGACCGCGGCCGACACGTTCGCCTGGGCGGGTTCGATCGGGACGTTGATCCTGCTGGTGATCTACCTGCTCACCACAGTCGGTGCGATCCTGCTGCTGTTCGTGCGCGGGCGGATGCGGGTGCCGAGGTGGCAGCTGGTGGTCCCGCTGGGTGCGCTCGCGCTGCTCGGCTACACCGTCTACGTCACCGTGATCCCGTATCCGTCCGCCGGTCCGGCGCGCTGGTTCCCGGTCGTCGCGGCGGCGGTGCCGGCGGCCGCGGTGGTGATCGTGCTCGCCGCGCCCGCGTACGCCCGTAGGGTGGGGGAGAAACTGGCGGTGGCCGGAGGAGAGGAATGACGGAACTGCTTCCCTTCGTGGCGGATCTGCCGCTGGTGGATCACCACTGCCACGGCGTGATCACCCGCGAGCCGGACCGCGACGGGTTCGAGCGGATGCTCACCGAGGCCGACACCGTGTCGCCGCTGGGCACGAGCCTGTTCGACTCGCTGATCGGGCTCGCCGTGCGGGAACGCTGTGCGCCGGTGCTCGGCCTGCCGAAGCACGCTCCGGCCGACGACTACCTCGCCCGCCGCGCCGAATTGGGCGCGGTGGAGGTGAACCGGCGGTTCCTGCGCGGTACCGGCATCACGCGATTCCTGCTCGACGGCGGATTCCTGCCCGAAGCACTGACCACGACGGACGAATTCGCCGCACTGGCTGGTGCCCCCGCCGAGGACGTCGTCCGGCTGGAGCAGGTCGCCGAGGACGTCGTGCGCGCGGGCACCAGCGCCTCCGGGTTCGCCGCGGACTTCGGCGACGAGCTGGCGAAACGCACCGCGAACGCTGTCGGCGTCAAGTCGATCGCCGCTTACCGGGTCGGGCTGGAACTCTCCGGCGAGCGGCCGTCGCCCGGTGATGTCGCGGCGGCGGCCGGGCGCTGGCTCGCCCGTGTCGACGCAGGGGAGCCGGTCCGGCTCGCCGACGAGGCGCTGCACCGGCACCTGATCTGGTCCGGTGTGGACGCGAGGCTCCCGGTGCAGTTCCACGTCGGTTACGGCGATTCCGATGTGGACCTGCACCGTTGTGATCCGCTGCTGCTGACCGGGCTGCTGCGCGCCACGCGGCCCACCGGGGTGCCGATCCTGCTGCTGCACAATTATCCGTTCCACCGCAACGCCGCCTATCTCGCGCAGGTCTTCGAGCACGTGTTCGTCGACGCGGGACTGATCACGCACAACGCGGGCTTCCGCGCTCCCGCCGTGCTCGCGGAGATCCTGGAGCTGGTGCCGTTCGGCAAGCTGTTGTTCTCGACCGACGCGTTCGGGCTCGCCGAGTTGTACCATCTCGGCGCGGCCCTGTTCCGGCAAGGACTTTCGGACTTCCTGCGCGGCGCGCTCGCCGCGGACGCACTGTCCGAAGTGGACGCCGTCCGGCTGGCGAAGCTGGCCGGGCACGAGAACGCCGCGCGCGTGTACGGCTTGGAGAGGTCATGAGCGATGCTTGCGAGCGAATCATGGATATCATGCGCCAAAAGGAATTGAACACTGTCTCGCGAAGCGAGGCGATCGCATGAGTGAGCTGTGGGAGCGGTGGCAGCGGGCCATCGCCGACGAGCTTCCCGCGGCGATCGAGCTGCGGCACCGCGTCCACGCCGATCCGCGCGGTTCGGGCGACGAGGAGGACACCGCCCGCGTCGTCGCCGAGGCGCTGGGCGCCGGTGAAGGCATCCGGGTCGCGAAGACCGGGCGGGCGATCCCGTTGCCGGGCAAGGGCGACGGCCCCGCGGTGGCGTTGCGCGCGGAACTCGACGCGCTGCCCGTGCTCGAACGCACCGGCGTCGGCTGGGCCTCGGACTCCGAACTCATGCACGCGTGCGGCCACGACGTCCATCTGGCGGCGCTGGTCGCGGTGTGCCGCGCGGCCGTGCGGATCGGGGTGCCGCGGCCGATCCTCGCGGTGCTGCAACCGCGTGAGGAGACTTCGCCGTCCGGGGCGCTGGACGTCGTCGAATCCGGCGTGCTCGCCGAGTACGGGGTCGACGCGGTGATCGGTGCCCACGTGCAGCCGCGCCTGGCGAACGGCGTGGTCTCGGCCGTGCCGGGGCCGGTCAACGCCTCCACCGACGAGTTCGAGGTCGTGATGCACGGCCAGGGCGGGCACGCCGGGTACCCGCATCTGCTGCGTGATCCGATCCTCGCGCTGAGCCAGCTGGTGGTGAGCCTGCAGCAGCTCGCGAGCCGCCGGGTGGACCCGGTGTTCGGGGCCGTGTGCTCGATCGGCCGGATCCAGGCCGGGACCGCGGCGAACGTGGTGCCGAACCAGGCGAGCGCGTTCGGCTCGCTGCGGCTGATGCGGGCGCAGGACCGGGAACGCGCGCTGGACGGGCTGGGCGAGATCGTGCACGGGACCGCGCAAGCACACGGCTGCACCGCGGAACTGCGGGTCAGCCCGTGTGAACCGGTGTTGCACAACGATCCGGCGCTGGCCGTCGGCGCCCAGCGGTGGCTGGTGCGCGGACAGTCCGATGTGGACATCGATTTCCGGTCCTTCGGCGCCGACGACTTCGCCCACTACTGCACCGGCGGTGGCGACGAGGGCACCAGGGGGCTGATGATGTTCGTCGGCCTCGGGGACACCGCGGGCGCGCCGAGCCTGCACGACGAGCGGTTCCTGCCCGCCGACGACGCGGTCGCGCGGGTCGCGAACGCGTTGGTCGCGGGGTACCTCGCCGCGCTGGGGCCCGCCGGAGCGTGACCGCGGGTCACGGCTCGCTTCACCGGCGGTGAACACGCCGTGACCGTGGGCGGCTCCTGGACGGCCCCCACCCGGAACGCGCTACGGTGACCTCGTGTATTCCGCCTCGGCTCTCGTGCTCGCCACCATCCCCAGCCCCGACCGCGGCGTCTGGCACCTGGGGCCCATCCCGATCCGCGCATACGCGCTGTGCATCATCGCCGGCATCATCGTGGCGATCTGGTGGGGTGAGCGGCGCTGGGCGGCGCGCGGCGGCACGAAGGGCACGGTCGTCGACGTCGCCGTGTTCGCGGTGCCGTTCGGCCTGGTCGGCGGGCGGTTGTACCACGTCGTCACGGACAACCAGCTGTACTTCGGGCCGGGGAAGAACCCGCTCAACGCGCTGAAGATCTGGGACGGCGGCCTCGGCATCTGGGGCGCGGTCGCGCTCGGCGCGGTCGGCGCGCTGATCGCCTGCCGCCGCAAGGGGATCCCGCTGCCGGCGATGGCGGACGCGATCGCGCCGGGCATCGTCACCGCGCAGGCGATCGGGCGGCTCGGGAACTACTTCAACCAGGAGCTCTACGGCGCGCACACGACGCTGCCGTGGGGCCTGGAGATCTACCAGCGCTTCAACCCCGAGAACCCCGACGACCTGCTCAACGGCGTCGCGGTGGGGCACATCCCGCTGCCGGACAGCCCCGTGCACCCGACGTTCCTCTACGAGCTGATCTGGAACCTGGGCGTCGCGGCGCTGGTGGTCTGGGCCGACCGGCGGTTCAAGCTCGGCCACGGCCGCGCGTTCGCGCTGTACGTCGCCGGGTACACCGCCGGCCGCTGCTGGATCGAGCTGATGCGGACCGACAACGCCAACCACATCCTCGGCCTGCGGGTCAACGTGTGGACCTCGATCCTGCTGTTCGCCGGTGCCGTCGTGTACTTCGTCCTCGCCGCCCGGCGCGGCCCGCGCGAGGCGCCGGAGACCCTCGTCGGCAAGCAGCCCGGCGAGCCGCCCGTGCCCGCGCCGGAGCCGGGCACCGCTGAGCGGGAACACGCGGAAGTCAGCGCCGACAACGGGGACGCCGCGGCCCCCGGCGCGGCTCCGGGTACGTCCCCGGCCGGAGACGAGAAGAAACCCGACGCCCAGGGCTGACGGCCGATCGCCGGCCCCCGGTTCCTGTCGGTCCCTGCCCGTAGGCTGTCGGGTAGGGGGCCTCAGGGCGGGCTGAATCTTCCGTTCATTCCTTCGCAGGTCCACAAAGGACAGTGACGGCCGCTTCTTTTGCGAACCTCGATGCCCTGAAGGGGACCTTCACGGCGCTCAGTGCTGTGAAGGCCCCCTTCAGGGCGTTCGGCGGGGGTGGCACCCTGTGATGTCGCGGACGGAGCGTTCGCGACGCTCAGCGTCGCCAACGGAGCGTTCGCGACACGGACGTGGCGTTCGGCGGTGCGGGCTTGATGTCGCGGACGGCGCGTTCGCGACGTTCAGCGTCCTCAGTGGAGCGTTCGCGACATGGGCGTGGCGTTCGGCGGTGCGGGGCTTGATGTCGCGAACGGAGCGTACGAGACGCTCAACGTCCCGTACGCGTCGTTCAGGACATGACCAGGGCGCGCCGCACCGGCCGAAAGGCCGTGAAGGCCCCCTTCGCAGCGCTCACCGCTGTGAAGGAGGCCTTCACGGATCGGACGGCAGGGAATCAGGGGGCGGGCAGGGGATCGGCGCCGCGAGCCTTGAGCATCAGGGTCATCTGGTTCATCTCCGCGCCCTGCGAGGTGAGCATGCTCTGTGCCAGCGCCTTGACCGCGGGGAGCTGCGAGTGGTCGTAGCCGTACTGGGCCATGTCCGTGCCGCCCTGGTGATGCCGGAGCATCAGCTGCAGGAAGTCGACGTCGAGGGCCTTGCCGGTGAGGGTCTGCATCTTCGACAGCTCGGCCTCGGAAGCCATCCCCGGCATCGGCGCGCCGTTCGCGGGCTGCATGGACATCGGCGCGGAGCCGCCGTGGCCGTGGCCCATCGGCTCGGTCATCCACTTCATGTAGGCGCCGATGGCCTGCTCCGGCTGGCCCCACAGCATGAGCCAGCCCTTCATCCGGCCGATCTGCTCCAGCTGCGTGCTCTGGATGTCGAACGCGATCTGCCGGATCTCCGGGTCGGTCGAGTGGTCGCGGGCCCAGTTGGCCATGGTGACCGCCTGCAGGTGGTGCACCGACATGTCCTGCGCGAAGCCGACCTCGACCGAGCCCGCCTTCGGGGTCGCGGTGTCGTCCGAACCGTCGGAGAGGCGGGTGAGGAACATCCCGATGGTCGCGCCGATCAGCAGGACGGCCAGCATGGCCGCCCCGATGATCACCCAGCGTGACCAGCCGGGACGCTCCGGTGGCGCCTCGGGCCCGGCCGCGTGGCCGGCTTCGGTGCTCACTGCCCGGCCGGCTTCGAGGCGGGTGGCGGCTGGTTCATCCCGCCCGGCTGCTGCTCGCCCTGTGCGCCGGTGCTGCCCTTGTAGTCCATGGGCTTCGCGTCGGGGCCGGGCTTCGACGGGTCGAACGGGGGCGGGTTGTTCGGGTCGAACTGGCCGGGGCCGAGCGCGTCACACGAGGCGCCGATCTCCGGGTAGACCCCGTTCGGGTTCGTCCGCAGCGCCGCGACGAACTGGTCGATCCGCGGGTCGTCGGCGCTGTCCAGCTTGAGCTGGTGACCCCACGACTGCAGCGAGATCGGCTTGTCCAGGCCGGGGTAGGGCGACAGCATCATGAACGGCTTCTGCGCGACGCGGGCCCTCAGCAGGTCGTACGCCTCGCCCTTGACCTGGTCCGGGTTGTAGGTGATCCAGATCGCGCCGTGTTCCAGGCCGTGCACCATGTTCTCGTTGCGGACGGCGTTCGGGTAGACGACGCCGTTGCACGCCGCCCAGAAGCCGTCGTGCGGCCCGCCGAAGGGCGGGGTCTTGTCGTAGGCGACCCGCTCGGTGGGCAGGACGTGCACACTGCCGGTGTAGGTCGCGGTGGTGACGCCGGGGATGCGCTTGGACGGGTCCGGGTCCTGCGCGGACGGCGCGTAGGAGGCGGCTGCCGCCTCCCGGTCGGCCTGACCGCGTTTGGGCGCGGATTGCACCATGTAATAGGTGAACACCGAGGCCGCGAGCGCGACGACGGCGACCACCGCGATGATGGTGCCCCAAGGTGTGCCCTTCTTGGACACGACGGAAGTGCTCCGGGCCGCCTTCATCGCGTTCTTCGGCGTCCCCTTCTTCCTGGTTGTCCCGTTCGCCATGGCTCCCGCGTTCTCCTCCTGCGGCCCCGGACGGACCTGCCCCCGGCAAGTGTAGAGACCGCGCGTCTGATCACCGTGAACGCGTCGGCCGATCACGCAGGAGAGCCGGCGCCGCCGAGACCGCTGCGAGCGCCCGACCAGGGCACACCTAGAATTCCGCGAGTGACTCCCGCCGCTCTCGCCGACCTGGTCCGCAGCTCCGCCGTGCAGGTGCTCAGCGCCCGCGGTCTCGACACCGCCGTGCTGCCCGAGCAGGTGACCATCGAACGTCCCCGCAACCCCGAACACGGCGACTACGCGACCAACCTCGCGCTCCAGGTGGCCAAGAAGGCGGGCCTCAAGCCGCGTGACTTCGCCGAGGCGCTGGCCGAGGTCGTGGCCGCGGCCGACGGGGTCGACGCCGCCGAGGTCGCGGGCCCCGGCTTCCTGAACTTCCGCCTCGCCGCCGACGCGCAGGGCGAGCTCGTCCGCCAGGTGCTCACCGCCGGTGACGGCTACGGCCTCGGCGACGCGCTGGCCGGGCGCCGGATCAACCTGGAGTTCGTCTCGGCGAACCCCACCGGCCCCATCCACCTCGGCGGCACCCGCTGGGCCGCGGTCGGCGACGCGCTGGGCCGGGTGCTGGCCGCGCAGGGCGCCGACGTCACCCGGGAGTACTACTTCAACGACGCGGGCGCGCAGATCGACCGGTTCGTGCGGTCGCTGATCGCCGCCGCGAAGGGCGAGCCCGCCCCTGAGGACGGCTACGCCGGCGGGTACATCAGCGACATCGCCGCCGAGGTCATCAAGGCCTCGCCCGCCGCGCTGTCCCTGCCCGAGGCCGAGCGGCACGAGACCTTCCGCTCGATCGGCATCGAGCTGATGTTCGGCGAGATCAAGCAGAGCCTGCACGAGTTCGGCACCGACTTCGACGTCTACTTCCACGAGAACTCGCTGCACGAGTCCGGCGCGGTGGCCGCGGCGGTCCAGGAGCTGAAGGACTCCGGGAACCTCTACTTCGAAGACGGCGCCTGGTGGCTGAAGTCGAAGGAGTACGGCGACGACAAGGATCGCGTCGTCATCAAGCAGGACGGCAACCCGGCCTACATCGCGGGCGACCTCGCCTACTTCAAGGACAAGCGCAACCGCGGCTTCGACCTGTGCATCTACATGCTCGGCGCGGACCACCACGGCTACATCGCGCGGCTCAAGGCCGCCGCGGCGGCCTTCGGCGACGACCCGGCCACCGTCGAGGTGCTCATCGGCCAGATGGTGAACCTGGTCAGCGAGGGCAAGCCGGTGCGGATGTCCAAGCGCGCGGGCACCGTGATCACCATGGAGGACCTCGTCGAGGCCGTCGGCGTCGACCCGGCCCGCTACGAGCTGATCCGCTACTCCGTCGATTCCACTTTGGACGTCGACCTCGACCTGCTGCGCAAGCACTCCAACGACAACCCGGTCTACTACGTCCAGTACGCGCATGCGCGGCTGGCTTCCTTGCAGCGCAACGCGAACGAGCTGGGCCTGAAGACCGAAACGTCCATAGAGGACACTATCGACCTCGGCCTGCTGACCCTGCCCGCCGAGGGCGAGCTGATCCGCACGCTCGGCGAGTTCCCGGCGACCGTGCGCCGGGCGGCGGAGATGCGCGAGCCGCACCGCGTCGCCCGGTACCTCGAAGAGCTCGCCGGCGCCTACCACAAGTGGAACGCGGTCGGCCGGGTGCTGCCCAGGGGCGACGAGGAGGCGACTCCGCTCACCTACGCCCGGCTCGCGTTGAGCGCGGCCACTCGCCAGGTGCTGGCGAACGGCCTGTCCCTGCTCGGTGTCTCCGCTCCGGAACGGATGTAATCGCATGGCTCACCCCGCGGGCCCCCGCCACGCCGACGTCTACCCGCACGCCGACGCCTCCGGGTTCCCGCCCGCGAGCGCCGACGAACTCGACCGCCTCTACCCGAAGGTGTGGCCCCGCAACACCTACCGCGCGCCCGACGGCGTCGTGCGGATCGCCGGGGTCGACGTCCGCGAGCTGGCCGAAACCTATGGCACGCCGCTGTTCGTGGTCGACGAGGCGGACTTCAAATCCCGCTGCGCCGACTACGCCGAGGCGTTCGACGACCCGTCGCTGGTGCACTACGCGTCCAAGGCGTTCCTGTCCATCGAGATCGCCCGCTGGGTGGCTGAACAGGGCCTGAGCCTGGACGTCTGCAGCGGCGGCGAGCTGGCCGTGGCGCAGCGGGCGGACTTCCCGGCCGAGCGGATCACCTTCCACGGCAACAACAAGTCGGTCGCCGAGCTGGAGGAGGCTGTCCGGGCCGGGGTCGGCACCGTGGTCGTGGACTCCTACTACGAGATCGCCCGGCTCGCCGATGTCGCGGCGCGGCTCGACGTCGTGCAGAAGGTGCTGATCCGGGTCACGGTCGGCGTCGAGGCACACACGCACGAGTTCATCGCGACCGCGCACGAGGACCAGAAGTTCGGCTTCTCGCTGGCGTCCGGGGACGCGGCCGAAGCGGTGCGGCGGGTGCTCAACGCGCCCTCGCTCAAGCTGATCGGCCTGCACAGCCACATCGGCTCGCAGATCTTCGACGCCGACGGCTTCGAGGTCGCCGCGCGGCGCGTCGTGGGCCTGCTGGCCGAGCTGGCCAAGGAGCACGGCACCGAGCTGCTCGAGCAGCTGTCCGTGGTGGACCTCGGCGGCGGGTTCGGCATCGCCTACACCGACAAGGACAATCCGCCGCCGCCCGCGCAGATGATCACCCAGATCCGGGAGATCGTGCGCAAGGAGTGCGAGTACGCGGGCATGCCGGTGCCGCGCATCGCGGGCGAGCCCGGCCGCGCGATCGCCGGTCCCGGCACGATCACGCTGTACGAGGTCGGCACCATCAAGGACGTCGCGCTCGGCGACAACGCCGCGCGCCGCTACGTCAGCGTCGACGGCGGGATGAGCGACAACATCCGCACCGCGCTCTACGACGCGGTCTACGACTGCCGCCTGGTTTCCCGCTCCGCGGCGGACGGGGACGAGCCGGTCGCGGCGACTTTGTCCCGGGTCGTGGGAAAACACTGTGAATCCGGCGACATCGTGGTCCGCGACTGCTGGCTGCCCGACACCCTGGCACCCGGCGACCTGCTCGCCGTCGCGGCGACCGGCGCGTACTGCTACTCGATGGCCAGTGGCTACAACCGGCAGCCGCGCCCGGCGGTGGTCGCCGTGCGCAACGGCAGCGCACGGGTGCTGCTGCGGCGGGAGACGACCGACGACATGCTGCGCCTGGAGGTTTAAACGGTGTCCACAGTAGACGGTCGCGCGATCAGGGTCGCCCTGCTCGGCTGCGGCACGGTCGGTGGCGAGGTGGTGCGGATCCTCGCCGAGCAGGGCGAGGAACTGGCCGCGCGGGCCGGCGCGCCGGTCGAGCTGGCCGGGATCGCGGTGCGCAGGCCGGACAAGCACCCCGAGCTGCCGCCGGAGCTGCTCACCGCGGACGCGGCCGAGCTGGTCACCCGCGACGACGTCGACGTCGTGGTCGAGCTGGTCGGCGGGATCGAGCCGGTACGCGGCTGGCTGCTCGCGGCGCTGGCGGCCGGGAAGTCCGTGGTCACCGCGAACAAGGCGCTGCTGGCCGAGCACTCCGGGGAGCTGTTCGCCGCCGCCGACGCGTCGGGGGCCGACCTGTACTTCGAGGCGGCCGTCGCCGGTGCCATCCCGCTGCTGCGCCCGTTGCGCGAATCCCTTGCGGGGGACCGGATAACCCGCGTCATGGGCATCGTCAACGGCACCACGAACTACATCCTCTCCGCGATGGACGCCACCGGCGCGGGGTACTCCGAGACCCTCGACGAGGCGAGCAGGCTCGGGTACGCCGAGGCCGACCCGACAGCCGACGTCGACGGCTACGACGCCGCGTCGAAGGCCGCGATCCTTGCCTCGCTCGCCTTCCACACCCGGGTGACCGCCTCCGACGTGCACCGCGAGGGCATCGCCGACGTCACCGCCGCGGACCTCGCCGCCGCGCGGATACTGGGCCGCACCGTCAAACTGCTGGCGATCTGCGAGCGCGTCACCGACGACAACGGCGTCGAATCCGTGTCGGCCCGCGTGCATCCGGTGATGATCCCGCGCAGTCACCAGCTGGCCGGGGTCGGCGGCGCGTTCAACGCCGTCTACGTCGAGGCCGACGCGGCGGGCGAGCTGATGTTCTACGGACAGGGCGCCGGGGGCGCGCCGACCGCGAGCGCCGTGCTCGGCGATCTCGTCGCGGTGGCACGCAACCGCGTCGCGGGCGGGCGCGGTCCGCGCGAGTCGGCACACGCGGCGCTGCCGGTGCGGCCGATGGGGCAGACCCCGACGCGGTACCACGTCAGCCTTTCGGTGGCCGACCGCGCGGGAGTGCTCGCCCAGGTGGCGCAGGCGTTCGCCGGGCACGGGGTCAGCATCGCGGCGGTGCGCCAGCGCGACGCCGACGACCGGGCCAGCCTGGTCGTGGTGACGCACCTGGCGCCGGACGCGGCACTACAGTCCACAGTGGACGAGATCGGGAAGCTGGACGTGGTGCACGACGTCGTCAGCGTGATGCGGGTGGAAGGCGAAGACACATGATTTCTCAGGCGTGGCCCGGAATCATCGAGGCGTATCCCGATCGGATCCCCGTTCCCGCCGGGGCGAAGGTGATCACCCTCGGCGAGGGCAACACCCCGCTGCTGCCCGCGGCGCACCTGTCCGGGCTGACCGGCTGCACGGTCTACCTCAAGGTCGAGGGCGTCAATCCGACCGGTTCGTTCAAGGACCGCGGGATGACCGTCGCGATCACCCACGCGCTCGCCAGCGGGCTCAAGGCCGTCATCTGCGCCTCGACCGGCAACACCTCGGCCTCGGCCGCCGCGTACGCCGCGCGGGCCGGGCTCACCTGCGCGGTGCTCGTCCCGCAGGGCAAGATCGCGATGGGCAAGCTCGCGCAGGCCGTCCTGCACGGTGCCCGGATCCTCCAGGTGGACGGCAACTTCGACGACTGCCTCGAACTCGCCCGCAAGACCGCGGCCGACTACCCGGTGACGCTGGTCAACTCGGTGAACCCGGTGCGGATCGCCGGCCAGAAGTCGGCGGCGTTCGAGGTGTGCGACGTGCTCGGCACGGCGCCGGACATCCACTGCCTCCCGGTGGGCAACGCGGGCAATATCACCGCCTACTGGGCGGGCTACGCCGAGTACGCCGCCGACGGTGTGGTGAAGAACACCCCGCGGATGTTCGGTTTCCAGGCCGCGGGCGCCGCGCCGCTGGTGCACGGCGAGCCGGTCGCCGACCCGGACACGATCGCGACCGCGATCCGCATCGGCAGCCCGGCCTCGTGGGACGGCGCGGTCAAGGCCAAGGAGGCCTCCGGCGGGCTCTTCGAGGCCATCACCGACGCGAAGATCCTCGAGGCGTACCGCCTTCTCGCCAGCAAGGAAGGCGTATTCGTCGAGCCGGCTTCGGCGACGTCGGTCGCCGGGCTGCTCGCGACCGCCGCCGACGGACGGCTGCCGAAGGGCTCGACCGTCGTCTGCACGGTGACCGGCCACGGCCTCAAGGACCCCGCCACGGCCCTGGAAGGCAACGTCGAGGTCGAGCCGCTCGCCGTCGACCCCTCCGCCGTGGCGGCGGCGCTGGACCTCTCGTGACCGCGTTCCGCGTCACGGTCCCGGCGTCCACGGCGAATCTCGGCCCCGGTTTCGACGCGCTGGGCCTGGCACTGGCGCGCTACGACGTCGTCGAGGTCCGGGTCGCCGACAGCGGCCTCAAGGTCGAGGTCATCGATGCGGGTGCCGGTGGCGTGGACGACGTCCCGACCGATGAGACGCACCTGGTCGTGCGGGCCATCCGGCGGGCCTGCGCGCATCTGGGCGTCGAGGTGCCGGGGCTGCATCTGCGCTGCGTCAACGCGATTCCGCACGCCCGCGGCCTCGGTTCCTCGGCGGCGGCGGTCGTCTCGGGCATCGCGGCGGGCTACGCGCTCGCGGATCGCCCGCTCGACGACGACGCGCTGCAACTGGCGGCGGAGTTCGAGGGACACGCGGACAACGCGGCGGCGAGCCTGCTGGGCGGGCTGGTGATCGCGTGGTCGGAAAGTGACCGATTCCACGCCGAGCGGCTCACCCCCGCCCCGGAAATCCGCCCGGTGCTGGCGGTCCCGCCGACCCGCTCGTCGACGGAAGCCACGCGCGGCCTGCTGCCGGCCCACGTCCCGCTCGCCGACGCCGCGCACAACGCGGGCCGCGCCGCGCTCGCGGTGCGCGCGCTCACCGAGCGTCCGGACCTGCTGCTGGCCGCCACCGAGGACCGGCTGCACCAGGAGTACCGGGCCCCGGCGTACCCGGCCAGCGCCCAGCTGGTGCGTACGCTGCGTGCCCACGGCGTGCCCGCCACGATTTCCGGCGCCGGTCCCACCGTGCTCGCGCTGACCACGACGGGAATATTGCCGCCGTCGGTCGGCGTTGACGGTTTCGACGTCGCCGAACTGGGCGTGGACCTCGCCGGTGTGCAGGTTGCGGCTCTGTAAAGCCTCGGTCACGTGAGTGCCCGGGAACCCCGCCACGCGGGGGGTGGTTGTTGCACCCGGCGAGGGTGCGGTCTACCCTCGGGGGCGTTCGATCACCGTGCGTTTCCGCACCCGATGCCGGTCATGGGGAGCCTCGAAGCCTCCCGGAGCCGCATCCTTCGTCGATCCGCCAGATCCGCACCGCCTGGCTAGCGGGGTAGCGGAGTGACGCAGGCGGGTTTCCGGTCTCGGCGGTGCCGAATTCCGCATCCTTCGTTAGGAGGAGGCAAACCCCTGTGCTGGCTGGCTGCCCGCCGTGTTCCGCACGGCTAGGCTGCGACTCGCCCGCATCGGGGACAGAACGCCGTTTCGCAATCGGACGCGGGCGGTGGTCCGCTGATCCACCTGGAGGCGTGGATCGGTCAGGAAGGACATGTGTGAGCAACACCGATCTTTTGAGCGGAGACGTGGACAGTCAGACCCCGGCCGCCGCGTCCAATGGCACCGAGTCGAACGGGACTGCCACCGCTCCCAAGCGCCGGACCGGGGGTTTGTCCGGCATGGTCATCGCCGAGCTGCGCCAGCTGGCTGGTGAACTGGGCGTCGGTGAGACCGCGGGTATGCGCAAGGGCGACCTGATCGCCGCGATCCGTGAGCGTCAGGGCAAGACCAAGCGCCGCAGCAGCGCCGCCGCCGGTAGCCAGACGTTGCCGCTGGAGGGTGTCGGCGAGGCGAAGAAGCCGGAGCCGAAGGCCGAGGCCACGCAGGCGGAGGCACCCAAGGTGGAGACCAAGGCCGAGCCCGCCAAGAGCGAGCCCGTGAAGGCCGAGGCGCCGCGACAGGCGTCAGAGGACGCGCAGCCCGCCCGGGAGACCGAGCGCCCCGCGCAGGACAAGCAGGACGCCCAGCCCGCGGGCGAAGGCCAGGAGCAGGGCGGTGAGGGCGGCCGCAGCAGGCGCCGCCGCGGTGGCGCGAACCGCTCCGCCGGGCAGGACGGCCAGGGCGGCAACCGCCAAGGTGGCAACCGGGACGGGAACCGCGACGGCGGCAACCGCGATGGTGGCAACCGGGACGGCGGCGGCAACCGGGGCGGCCAGGACCAGCGCCAGCGCAACCAGCAGGACGGCAACCGCGCCCAGCCGGACGACGACGAGGAAGGCGGCCGTCGCGGGCGGCGCTTCCGCGACCGCCGGCGCCGGGGCAGCGGCGGCGGCCGCGGGGAAGGCGGCTCGCCGGACACCGAGATCCGCGAGGACGACGTCCTGCTGCCCGTCGCGGGCATCCTCGACGTGCTGGACAACTACGCGTTCGTGCGGACTTCCGGCTACCTCGCCGGCCCGAACGACGTGTACGTCTCGCTTTCGCTGGTGCGCAAGTACGGCCTGCGCCGCGGTGACGCGATCACCGGTGTCGTGCGCCAGCCCCGCGAGGGCGAGCAGCAGCGGCAGAAGTTCAACCCGCTGGTGCGCGTCGACTCGATCAACGGCCTGGAGCCGGACGAGGCCAAGCGCCGTCCCGACTTCACCAAGCTGACCCCGCTGTACCCGAACGAGCGACTGCGGCTCGAGACCGACCCGCACAAGCTCACCACCCGCGTCATCGACCTGGTGATGCCGGTCGGCAAGGGGCAGCGCGCGCTGATCGTGTCGCCGCCGAAGGCCGGTAAGACCACGATCATGCAGGACATCGCGAACGCGATCGCGACGAACAACCCCGAGTGCCACCTGATGGTCGTGCTCGTGGACGAGCGTCCCGAAGAGGTCACCGACATGCAGCGGTCGGTGAAGGGCGAGGTCATCGCCTCCACCTTCGACCGCCCGCCGTCCGATCACACCTCGGTCGCCGAGCTGTCCATCGAGCGGGCCAAGCGCCTGGTCGAGATGGGCCACGACGTCGTCGTGCTGCTCGACTCGATCACCCGCCTCGGCCGTGCCTACAACCTGGCGGCCCCGGCGTCCGGCCGGATCCTGTCCGGTGGTGTCGACTCGACCGCGCTGTACCCGCCGAAGCGGTTCCTCGGCGCGGCGCGCAACATCGAGAACGGCGGCTCGCTGACCATCTTCGCCACCGCGATGGTGGAGACCGGGTCGACGATGGACACGGTCATCTTCGAGGAGTTCAAGGGCACCGGTAACGCGGAGCTCAAGCTGGACCGGAAGATCGCCGAGCGCCGGGTGTTCCCCGCGGTCGACGTCAACCCGTCCGGTACCCGCAAGGACGAGCTGCTGCTCTCGCCGGACGAGCTCGCGGTCACGGTGAAGCTGAACCGCGTGCTCACCGCGCTGGACTCGCAGCAGGCCATCGACCTGCTGATCTCGCGGCTGCGCAAGACGAAGACCAACATCGAGTTCCTGATGCAGGTCTCGAAGACCGCCCTCGGCTCGTCCGACGACGACTGAGCTTTCCGGTCTGTCCGTGAAGGCCTCCTTCACAGCGCTCGACGCTGGGAAGGGGGCCTTCACTGCTTTGAGGTGCACGGGGTGTCCGCGGGTGCCCTTCACGTCTCGGCGCCCGAATGTGGAACTCGGCGTCGCGAATGGGGAACTCGGGCACGCGAATGTGGGACTCGCCGGGAGCGGGGACTATCGGCGAGTGCCACATTCAGGGGGCCGAGTTGCACGCTCGCGGCAAGGCCGGCCAATTCCGGTTGTGGCCCCGT
>NZ_JBHYIQ010000111.1:0-30825 GCF_042739895.1 Amycolatopsis sp. NPDC059021 | reverse complement strand
GCCTTGAGGGACTCAGAGTCCCTCAAGGAGGCCCCCACGGACCTTCGTCGTTTCAGCCCAGGTCGGCGGTGGTGCGCTCGGCGGCGCGGCGGTCGGCGAGCTTGGCCGGGTCGGCGTTGCTCACCTGGACGAGGTGGACGCCCGCGGCGAGCGGGACCAGCAGGCCGTCGAGAATGCCTTCCGTTCCATCCCAATCCACAGTGGACAGCACGCGATCGCTTGCGGACAGGCCGATCTTCGCGGCCCGGGAACGGGACTCCGTCAGCACCTCGTCCACTGTGGACGCTCCGAGCGCGGGAGTGTCACCGGGTACCGGGAACAGCGGGCTGAACTGGTCGCCGGCGAGCCGGGCCTCGCCGAGGTAGTCGAGCGCGCCGCCGGCGGGCGGTTCGGCCAGCCCGCGGCCCATCGGGTCCAGTGACACGACCGCTGTGGCCTCCGCGTCGGAGGCGCTGTCGGGCGTCACGAACGCCACGCGTGCCCCGCCCGTCTCGGTGACCACCCGCGCTCCGCACCACCAGGCTCCGAGCAGGACACCGACGGTCTGCCAGTGCGAAGGCAGCCGCACCGCGACGGCGTCGCCCGGTTCGACGTCGAACTCCTCGACCAGCCAGTTCGCCGTTTTGGCCGCCCAGTTCGCGGTAGTCGCGACGGACAGCTCGACCCGGCTGCCCAGCGCGTCGTCGTAGTGCGTGATCAGCGGTTTCGCCGGGGACGCCGGCAGGGGGCGCAGCAGCTGTTCGGTGAGACTCATGGACACAGGCTATGACCACGCTCCCCGTTGACAGCGATGACTCCCGTAAGTAGTTTTGCTTGCAAAACAAAACTACGGGGGTTGGAATGACCATCCTTGTCACCGGTGCACGCGGCCACGTCGGCGGGCAGGTGCTGGCTCAGCTGCTCGACGCGGGCGAAAAGGTACGCGCCGCGAGCCGCGACGCGAGCACGCTCGACGTGCCCGAGGGCGTCGAGACCGTGAGCCTCGACCTCGAGGATCCGGATGCCGGCGCGCTCGACGGCGTTCGCGCCGTGTTCCTCTACACCCGGCCGCAGGGCATCGAGAAGTTCGTCGCAGCGGCCCAGCGGGCCGGGGTGGACCACGTCGTCCAGCTGTCCTCGTCCGCGACGCTGGAACCGTTCTCGGAGAACCGGATCGCGGTCCTGCACCGCGCGGTGGAGGAAGCGCTCGCCGGGTCCGGTCTCGGGCACACCGTGCTGCATCCCGGGTACTTCGCGAGCAACACGCTCGCCTGGGCGGCCGAGCTCGCCGAGGGCGTGGTGCGCACTCCGTATCCGGACGCGCGGGTCGGCGCCATCCACGAGGCCGACATCGCCGCCGTCGCCGTGCGCGCGCTGACCACCGGCGAACACCGGGGCGCCTCGCTCGCGCTCAGCGGGCCGGAAGCGCTCAGTTTCCGTGAGCTGGCAACGATTCTCGGCGACGTCCTCGATCGGCCGGTCAAGGTGGTCGAACTGTCCACGGACGAAGCACGGGAGCGGATGCTCGGCCACGGCCTGCCCGACGGGGCCGTCGACGCGATCCTTCGTTCGTGGGCGAACGCGCTCGACGAGCCCTCGCCGGTCACGAAGACGGTCGAAGAGGTCACCGGCACCGCGCCCCGCACCTTCGCCACCTGGGTGTGGGACCACCGGGCCGACTTCTAGCCGTACCTGGTCAGTCGACGCAGCGTACGTCGTCGGCGGCCACCCGCGGCGCCGCTCCCGCCGCCCCACCGCCGCCGGACGGCGGAGCGGCACCGCGGCCCGCCAGCTCGGCGACGAACTTCCGCACGGCCGCCGGATCGATCGCGACGATGCTCTGGCCGTCCTCGCTCGTCCCGTTCGACGTGATCACCGGGATCGTGGTGAAGTTCAGGTCGCCGGAGGCGATTCCCTTGACCTGCTGGACGAACTGCAGCAGGTCGAGGCCGTCGTCGAGCACGATCGCCCGGTGCGCGGCGTCGACCAGCCCGCTCATGGTGGACGGGTTGGCCAGTGTGCCCGCGGACAGCACCTGGTGCAGCGCCGAGGTCAGGAACGCCTGCTGCCGAACGATCCGGTCGAGGTCGCCACGGGGAAGGTTCTTTCGCTGGCGTACGAAGGAAAGCGCCTCCCCGCCGGACACCGTCTGCACGCCGCGGCGGAAGCTCGCGCCGGAATCCTTGTCCTCGGTCGCGTGGTTGAGGCACACTTTGACGCCGCCGAGCGCCTCGGTCAGCAGGTAGAAACCGAGGAGGTTGACCTCGGCGTAGTGATCGATGCGCAGCTGGGTGAGGTCCTGCACGGTCTGGACCAGTACGCGACGGCCCTCGGTGTCCGAGTCACGCTCGATCTTCGCCTGGTCCCGCTCGCCGCGCGCTCGCTGGTCCGCCGCGAAGCGCGCCTTGGCGACCCCGTAGGCGGAGTTGATTTTTCCCTTGCCCCGCCCCGGAATATCGACCCACGTGTCGCGCGGAATGGAGATCCCGGACGCCTTCCCGCCGTTCTTCGGGATACGCACGACCATGATCGTGTCGGTGTTGACGCTGCCCGCCGTCGCTTCGGTGCGCAGTTCCTTCAGCACCCGCAACGGCAGCTGATTGCCCTGTGCGTCGGTCCGCGCGTCGCTGCCGACGAGCAGGATGTCCGTCGCGCCGTCGTCCGCGGGCGGGGCCGCGGGGTCTTCGGGCCTGCTCAGGGCGTCCGTCGTGGGGACGTTCCGCTGCAGGCGTCCCATCGTGACGTAGCCGTAGGCGGTGGCGCCGAGCGCGAGCAGCGACACCAGGCCGATCGCGATCCGCCGGGTCAGCTTGGCCGCGCGCGGGCCGCGGCGGGCCGGGACCGGTTCGGCCTCGGGCTCGATCGGGGAACGGGGGAAGGGCGACGGCTTCCAGTCACTGTCCGTGGCCGAAGGGGTGTCCTCGGCGGCGGCCTCCGCATCGAGACGTGGTTCGCCATCCGGCTTGCTCTCGTCATTGTCCACCGTGGTCACCTCCCCGTAGCGTCGCTGTGCCGTCCAGCCTAAGGTGCCGACGCTGTCGCCACGCTGAGTGTCGGGGATTTAGTTGATGCAGGCCACTCCGCCCGCGGTGATCGGGGGCTGTGAACTCGACGACGGCGGAGCGGACGACGCGGCGGAGGCCGGCGTCGGCTTGCTGCTCGGGGACGGGGTGGAACTTGCCCCGCCCGGTGCGGCGGCGCCGTGGAAGTCGCGGCCGAGCAGGACCCGGACGTGCCCGGCGGCGACGTCGGCGTCGGGCTCGGCCTGCACGCTTGTGCCCAGCGCCTGGCGGATCAGGGAGAGCCCGGTGTCGTCGGCGGGGTTGTAGCGGATCACCGTGCTGCCGCGGGTGCTCAGTTTGGTGTCGCTGGCGAGCTGGAAACCCTTGCTCTGCAACAAGGTGTGTGTCTGCGGGGCGACCGAGGACGAGCCGGAGCCGTCGAACAGCTCGACGGTCACCGCGTTCGCGCCGGGCACCGTCGCGCTCGTCGACGGGGCGGGCTTGGCGTCGGGAACGCCGTCGGAGGTCAGCCGGGCCACCTCGGCCTGCACCTGGTCCTCGTCGATGCGCAGCACGTCGGCGCCGCCGACCACCGCGTTGCCCTGGGTCGGGATCGTGCGGAACTCGATCCGGCCGCCGGTGAGCCCGCGCATCTGCTCGGCGAACTCCATCAGGTTCCACCCGGAGGAGAGCACGACCGACTTCTTGATCGCCTCGACGAGGTCGCCGAGCTTCGCCGGGTTCATCAGCGTCTTGCCCGACAGGACCTTGTTCGCCAGCCCGGACAGGAACGCCTGCTGCCGCGCGATGCGGTCGAGGTCGTAGTTCGGCAGGTCGTACCGCTGCCGGACGAAGGCGAGCGCCTGCACCCCTTCGATCGTCTGGCGCCCGGCGGGCAGATCGATCCCGGACTTGATTTCCTTGACCGGGTTGAGGAGACAGACGTCGACGCCGCCGATGGCCTTGGTGACCTCGTAGAAGCTGGCCAGGTTCACCTCGGCGTAGCGGTCGATCATGCCCGGTTTGCCGATGAGCTTCTCGATCGTGGCGATGAGGTTCTTGCGCCCGGCCACCTTGGACTTCCCGTCGATGTCCTTGAGGTCGGTGTTCCCCTGCCGCTGCAGTGTCTGGGAGGTGTCGTTGTAGGCGTACACGTACGCGCTGTTGAGCTTGTGCTTGCCGTAGCCGCCGGTGATCTCCACGAGCGAGTCGCGCGGGAAGGAGATCGCGACCGCGCGCCGCCCGTCCTGCGGGATGTGCACGAGGATCATCGTGTCGGTCTGACGCTCGCCGTCGGAGTTCCCGGCGTGCAGCATGTCGAGCACTTCGCGGGGCAGCGGGTTGCCCTGCTCGTCGGTGCGGCTGTCCATGCCGACCAGGAGGATGTCGACGGCGCCGTCCAGCGGCTTCGCGTGTGCCGACTGGTCCTCGAACACCGCGCTGGTGGACAGTCCCTCGTTCGGGTCACCGATGTACTGCCAGCCGTACCAGGTCAGCCCCAGGACCACCACGGAGAGCAGGCTGAGGAAGACCTTGCCGCCACGGCGGAAGAACACCAGGACACCGCGTCCGCGGTGCACCGGCACGGGTGGCGCAGGCCACTCGGTCACGCGTTCCTCCCCGATTCGTCCCCCAGGGCACACCGGGTGCCGCTGGTACGACTCTACTGATCCTGGTGTTAGACGTCCGTAGGCTGGGTGAAGGTTGCCCCAGTCGTGACACACTGATTCCCGATCACACGGTCGGAAGCGTGCGAAAGGCGGAGTAAATGCGGGTTCTCGTGACCGGTGGTGCGGGTTTCATCGGTTCGAACTACGTGCGCCGGGTGCTCGGCGGCGCCTATCCCACGCTGGCCGGCGCCGAGGTCGTCGTGCTGGACAAACTCACCTACGCGGGGAACAAGGCGAACCTGGCGCCGGTTTCCGGTGATCCGCGGCTGCGGTTCGTGACCGGTGACATCTGCGATCCGGTGCTGGTACGCGAGCTGATGCTCGAAGTGGACCTGGTGGTGCACTTCGCCGCCGAGTCCCATGTGGACCGTTCGATCCTCGGTGCCGCGGATTTCGTGCTGGCCAACGTGCTCGGCACGCAAACGTTGCTGCAGGCGGCTTCCGAAGCCGGCGTCGGGAAGTTCGTGCACGTCTCGACCGACGAGGTGTACGGCTCGATCGACGAGGGATCGTGGTCCGAGGATCACGCGCTGGAGCCGAATTCGCCGTACTCGGCGTCCAAGGCGTCGTCGGATCTGATGGCGCGTGCGTTCTCTCGCACGCACGGGCTGCCGGTGTGTATCACCCGGTGCTCCAACAACTACGGTCCGTACCAATTCCCGGAGAAGGTCATCCCGTTGTTCGTCACCAATCTCCTCGACGGGCTGAAAGTGCCGCTCTACGGTGACGGTCTGAACGTGCGTGACTGGCTGCACGTGGACGATCACTGTCACGGCATCCAGCTGGTCGCCGATCACGGGCGCGCGGGGGAGATCTACAACATCGGCGGCGGCACGGAACTGACCAACCGCGAGCTGACCGGACGGCTGCTGGACGCGCTGGGCGCCGATTGGGACAGCGTCGAGCCGGTCGAGGACCGCAAGGGCCACGACCGCCGGTACTCGGTGGACATCACGAAGATCAGCACCGAACTCGGCTACGCGCCGCGAATGTCCTTCGAGGACGGTCTCGCTGATACGGTGCGCTGGTACGCGGACAACAGGGCGTGGTGGGAACCGCTGAAGGGCCGTGCCGCGCTGGCGAAATAAGGGGACGGTGTGTGACTGGACGGCTGCTCCTGCTGGTGCCCGGGGGATCCGGGCAGCTCGGACGTGACCTGGCGGCGCTCGCGTCGTCCCGGCCCGATGCCGAGGCGATAGCGCCCTCGTCGGCCGAGCTGGACCTGACCCGGACCGGAGACGTCGTCTCGGCCGTCGCCGCGCTGGCGGAACGAGCTTCGGCTTCCGGCGCGTCGCCGGTGGTGGTCAACGCCGCGGCGTACACCGCGGTCGACGCCGCGGAGACCGACGAGGCCCGTGCGTTCGCGGTCAATGTGGACGGTCCTCGGGTGCTCGCCGCCGCGTGCACGTCCCGCAGGGTACCGCTGATCCACGTCTCGACCGACTACGTCTTCCCAGGGGACGCTTCCTCTCCGTACGAAGTGGACGATCCGCTCGGCCCGCGCAGCGCCTACGGCCGCACGAAGGCCGCGGGGGAGGACGCGGTGCTCGGCTCCGGTGCGTCGGCGTGGGTCGTGCGAACGTCGTGGGTGTACGGGAAGTCCGGCAACAACTTCGTGAAAACGATGGCGCGCTTGGAAAAAGAGCGCGACACTGTGTCCGTTGTGGACGATCAGGCCGGGTCGCCGACATGGTCGGCCGATCTCGCTTCCGGCTTGGTGGAGCTGGCCGGACGGATCGCTTCGGACGCCGGTCCTCCGGGGCGCGTACTGCACTGCGCGGGCGGCGGATCGACGACGTGGTACGGCTTCGCGCAGGCCGTTTTCGCCGGGCTGGGCGCGGATCCCGCACGGGTGCTGCCCTGCACGACGGCCGATTTCCCGCGGCCCGCGCCGCGGCCGGCGTATTCGGTGCTGTCGAACGCTTCCTGGCGGGATGCCGGGCTGACGCCGCTACGCCCGTGGCAGGACGCTCTGACGGCTTACTTCGCTGCCGCCTGATTGCGAGCTCTCTGGGGCCCTCGGCTTTCGGGGCTTCGGGTTGCTGGGACGGTGTCGCGAACGGGTCGTTGGGGACGTTCAGCGTCCTCAACGCGTCGTTCGCGGCATACCTTCGTCTGTCCTTTGTGGATCGAGAGACCGTGAAGGACTCCTTCACGGCGCTCAACGCTGTAAAGGAGTCCTTCACGGCGCTCAACGCCGGTAAGGAGTCCTTCACGGCAGTGCGCACCCCGGGGCCTCGGGATGTGGGGGTTATCCCCAGCCAAGAGCGATTGTGGACAACTTCCGGCCCCACACCGCCGACAGCCCGTTCTTGTCGGACCCCGGCGATAGACTGGCCTAGGGCCGTCCCCCGGAGAGGGTGGGGGATACCCCTGGTGATACGTGACTTTATGGGGGGAGGGGGACGAGGTGAGGGGTGTGGTGAGTGGCGGAAAGCGCGGTGATCAGCCGGAGACGGCGCGGCGGTAGGCCTCGACGGTGCGTTCGGCGCAGGTACGCCAGGTGAAGCCCGCGGCGTGCGTGCGGCGGGCGGCGGAGGTGGCGACGGCGTGCGGGTCGATGACGGCGGTGCGCAGGGCGGCGGCAAGGCCGTCGACGTCGTCGTAGGGGACGAGGCTGGCGCAGTCGCCCGCGACCTCGCGCAGGGCGGGGATGTCGGTGCAGACGACGGGGACGTCCGAGGCCATGGCTTCCAGGACAGGCAGCCCGAAGCCCTCGTCACGCGAGGGCAGCACGAGCGCCGAGGCGCCCGCCACGACGCGCCGTAGGTCCACATCGGACAGATAGCCGAGGTGCTGCGACCGTTCCGCCTGAGGGAACGGGCCGGGCCCCGCGAAAACCAGCGGCGGCAGGTCCGGCGTCGTGGCGTGGGCGCGCACGAGCCAGTCGAGGCCCTTGCGCGGCCCCGCGGCACCGGCGAACAGCAGGTACTTCTCCGGCAGGCCCAGCTCCGCGCGCTGCTCGTCCGTCGGCGGCCGGGCGGTGAACCAGGCCGGGTTCACGCCCAGCGGGGTCACCACGATCTTGTCCCGGTCGACGTCCAGCCGCTCGGCCACCGCGTCGGCGACGGCGGCGGTCGGCGTGCAGACGACGTCGGCTCGACGGGCGCCGCGGCGGACCAGCCGGGGCAGGTCCTGGTCACTGGGCGCCAGTTCCGCCGGATTGTCCAAAAAGGCCAGATCGTGGATGGTCAGCACGCCCGCCGCGCGTGCCCGGCCCGGCAGCACGAAATTCGTCCCGTGCACGACGTCGGCCAGTCCCGCGAACAGCTCCACCGGCGGGAACTCACCGTGCAGCCAGGTCTTGCGCAGCAGCCGCGCGGACACCGGCATGCCCCGCGCCCGCGCGCCGTGCGGCAGGACATGACGAAGCCGCCGCCAGCCGCGCAACGTGAAGGCCACCGCGCGTGTGTCCACTTCGGACATCGAGGCGAGCTCCTCGCTCAGCGCCGCGGTGTACCGGCCGATGCCGGTCCTGGTGCCGAGCAGGGGAGTGCCGTCGAGCAGCACACGCAACGGTCGATCAGCCACGGCGCAACCGCTGCCTGGCGATCTTGAGGACCCGGCCGCCCGCCCGCCGCGCGAGCTCGCCCACGCCGCCGTCGTTGAGGTACTCCCGCACGAGCGCGACGTCGCGGCGCACCATTTCCTTGCCCCGCGCGGGTTTCGTGGTCACGAGGTCCGCGGAGCCCGCCAGCCGGTCGGCGGCGGGCCGCGGATCCCGGCAGAACTCGACGAGCGGTTTCAACGCCTCCGGCCAGGCGAACCGCTGGGCGACACCGGCGATCCGCTCGACACATCCGGCGGCGAACTCCTCGTCGTACAACGCCGTTTCTAGCGCGTCCGCCAGCGCGTCGGCGTCCTCGGCGGGGACCACGACACCGAGGCGTTCGGCGCGGACCAGGTCGGCGAACGAGTCGCCGTCGGTCGTGACGATCGGCAGCCCGGCCCACAGGTAGTCCAGCACCCGGGTGCGGAAGGCGAAGGTCGTCTCGACGTGCTCGAAGTGCGTGGTGACCCCGCAGTTCGCGTCGAGCAGCCAGTTCTGCCGTTCGCCGTAGGGCACCCACTGCTCGTTGAAGTAGACGTGTTTCCCGGTCAGCCCCAGGGAATCCGCCAATCGGACGGTCCGCGCGCCGATGTCCATCTCGGCGACCTCGGGGTTCGGATGCTTCATCCCGAGGAACACCAGCCGGACGTCGGCGCGGCGCCTCCGCAGCTTCTCGATCGCGCGGATCAGCGTCAGCGGGTCGAACCAGCTGTACACGCCGCCGGCCCAGAGCACCACGTGGTCGGTCGCCCCGATGCCGAGCGCCGAACGCAGCCCCGGGCCGGTGCGGGCCGGGGTCTCCGGCGGCAGTCCGAAGGGGACGACCGCGAGCAACGACTGCGTTGTCGGATCGGCGTCGTAGAGCCGGGGTGAGAGCCTGCCGAGTGCGGCGAGGTGACCCAGCCAGAAGTGACGCTGACGTTCCGACGCGCACAGGAAGAAGTCGCCCCGTTCGAGTTGCGCGTCGAGCACCTTCGTGACTCCGGCGAGGTCCGCCGCGCGCTTGTCGTCGGCGATTCCCTTGCCCTGCTCCAGCAGTTCCAGGTGCATCGGGTCATACAGGTCGGCGACGACGATCTTGCTCGCGTACTGCTTTTTCAGCGACGGCGCTAGTTCGAGCACGTGCCCCTGCAGGAGCACGATGTCGGCCTCGGCGATCGGCGCGTCCAGCTCGTGCCGCTTGCCCGCGCTGACCCGGAACGGCGCAGGTGGCGGCGAGACGTGCGGATTCGTCGTGACCAGGTGGACGTCGTGTTCGGCGGCGAGGGTCGCGGCGATGTTCCAGGCGCGGATCGCCGGGCCCGCCATCCGCTCGGTGAGCGCGTCGCCGGTGATCACCAGGATCTTCCGGCGCTGCCCGAATGCGGCCTCGATCCCGAACGCCTCGACCAGGATGTCGTGTGCGGCGAGATAACGCGGCAGCGGGTACGCGGGCTCCAAAGCCTTGCGCAGCAAGGGAAGCAGGTCGGCGTCGGTGCGCACGCGCGCGGCCTGCTCCGCCGCGCGTGATTCCACCAGCGACGGCAGCAGCTCGACGAACTGGTCGATCGCCAGCATTCCGGCGAGCGTCGTGCGCGGGATCGCGACGTCGCCGGTTTCGGCGGGCCCGACGCCGCGTTCGAGGTCGAGCTGGGTCGCGTCGAGATCGCCGCGGGCGGTCGCGCGGCGGACCGCCAGCGCGAGCGCCGCGGGCAGCGCCTTCGCCAGCGACTCGTCGGAAAGGTTCTTGTACAGCGCGGCGAGTGCGTTGCGCTCCAGCAGGAACGTCTCACGGCCGGAATCCGGGGCGTCCACCGCCGCCATCGTCGCGTGGTGCCGGTGGTAGGTCAGCGATTCCGGGACGTACCGGACGCGCCAGCCGCGCAGGTTCAGCCGCCAGCCGAGGTCGACGTCCTCGTAGAACATGAAGAACCGCTCGTCGAACCCGCCGAGTTCGGCGAACACCGAAGCACGGACGAACATCGCGGAGCCGGTGCCGAACAGCACGTCCTTCGCGACGTCGTGTTCGGCCGGCGGGACCGCCGACAGCGGGCTGCCCGCGTGGCGCTTGTAGCCCATGCCGAACCAGGTGAGCCCGGCGTCGACGAAGTCGGTGCCGGTGCCTTCCCAGTCGAGGACCTTGCTGGCCACCGCGGCGACCCTCGGCTGGGCCCGCAGCTCGGCGACCGCGGCCGAGACCCAGCCGGGCGCGGGCCGCGCGTCGTTGTTGAGGAAACCGAGGATCGTGCCGGTGGCGTGCTCGGCGCCCAGATTGCAGCCACCCGCGAAGCCGCTGTTGACCGGCGATTCGACGAGCGTGACGCCCGGGACCGCGGCCTTGATCCTGGCGACGTCGTCGCCGCCGGAAGCGTTATCGACGCAGATCAGCTCGACGTCGGGGTAATCGAGGTCGGAGGCGAGCGAGCGCAGGCACGTGATGGTGTCGTCCGCGCCGCGGTAGTTCACCACGATCACCGAGACGAGCGGTTGCGGGTCCCCCTGCGCCAAAGCCTGCTCCTGTCCTCGGGATGACGCAGATATTAGTGGCCCGCCCACGCCTCCCAGACCGCGCCTCGGCCGAGAGCGCTACGTCGCGTGATCATCCGGCGTGCGGACAACGCCGCCGGTAGCCGGACGGCGACCTCGGCGAGCACCCGGCAGCGCAGGCCGAACCGGAAGTTCGGCGCGTCCGGTTTGCCCGGTCGCAGGGGCAGGACGGCGGTGAGCAGCGCGAACCGGACGAGTTGCCCCAGCGCGACGCCGCCGGGCGCGCAGCGCAGCAGGGTGAGCAGGCGGTTACGTTCGTTCCACCGGTGAAACAGCGGGCTACCCGGACGGGTGCTCGCCCCGTGCCGATGGCGCACGGTGGCTTCCGGCGCTCCGACGACGTCCCAGCCCGCCAGCCGCAACCGCCACGCCGTGTCGGTGTCCTCGTAGTAGCAGAAGAACGACGCCGGTATACCGCCGACCGTACGCAGTGGACCGGTCCGGAGCAGCGCGGCGCCGCCGCAGAAGCCGAACACCTCGGGGGCGGGTTCGGCCAGGTCGGCGCCGTGGCCGTCGGCGGTGAGCCGGACGCCCGAGGACTGCGTCGAACCGTCCTCGAGGTCGAGGCGGGACGCGACTGCGGCGGCGAGCGGCGCCGCGTCGAGCGTGTCTTCCAAAGTGGCCAGCCAGCTGGGCGAGGGTTCCGCGTCGTCGTTGAGCCAGGCCATGAGCGGAGTGTCGACGCGCTGCAGCGCCGCGGCCATCGCGCCGGCGTACCCGGTGTTGCGCGGCAGCCGCAGCACCGTTGGGCTGGACGGATGGGCCGCGAGCAGGGCGGCGGTGCCGTCGTCGGAGGCGTTGTCCACCACCAGCGTCCGATGTGGACGGGTCTGGGCGGCGAGCGCGTCGAGGCACGCGGTGACGTGCCCGGCACCCCGCCAGGTCACAACCACCACGGTGGTGGCGGGCGCGGAGGTCACCCGGGAGAGAATAGGCCCCGTGCCCCGACTGGTCGTCCTCGCCGAGCAACTGCTCGCCCCGGTGCCGGGTGGTACCGGCCGGTACACCGCGGAGCTGATGCTCGCGCTGGCCCGCACGGCGCCGCCTGGCTGGACGGTGTCCAGTGTGGTGGCACGCCATCACGACGTGGACGCCGCTGTCGTCGAGGGTGTCGAAGGTCCGCGGGTACTGCGGATTCCCCCGCGCGCTCTGGTCGCGGCGTGGCAGCTGGGCCTGCCGTGGTGGCCGGGCGGCGACGCCGTGCACGCGCCGACGCCGCTCGCCCCGCCGCGCGCGCCGGCGGGGAAGACGCTGACGGTGACCGTGCACGACACCGTTCCGTGGACGCATCCGGAGACGCTCACCAGCCGGGGTGTCAGCTGGCACCGGTCGATGATCTCTCGCGCGGCGCGGCGCGCGTCCGGGCTGGTGGTGCCGACCAGGGCGGTCGCCGACGAGCTCGCCGTGCTGATCGACGTCGACGTGCCGGTGAAGGTCATCCCGCACGGCGTGCGGATCCCGGCCGGGGACGCCGACGTCGAGCTGCCGGAGCGGTACGTGCTGGCGGTCGGGACCATCGAGCCGCGCAAGGGCATCGACGTGCTGATCGAGGCCGTCGCCGATCTCGAGGACGTCTCGCTCGTGGTCGCCGGGCAGCAGGGCTGGGGCGGGGTCGATCCGGTGCGGCTGGCGAAGGATCACGGGCTGCCCGAGGAGCGATTCCGGCTGCTCGGCAGGGTGAGCGACGCCGAGCTGGCGACCGTGCTGCGCGGGGCGGAGGCGCTGGCTGTGCCGAGTCTCACGGAGGGGTTCGGCCTGCCGCTGCTGGAGGCGATGGCGGCCGGGGTACCGGTGGTGCACACCGACGTCCCGGCGCTGGCCGAGGTGGCGGGCGGTGCCGGGTTGATGGTGCCGCGCGGCGACGTCGGGGCGCTCACGCTGGGGTTACGCGAGGTGTTGGGCTCGGCGCAGCGCGCGGCCGAGCTGAGCACGCGGGGCAAGGAACGGGCGCGGGCGTTCACCTGGCGGGCCGCCGCCGAGGCCGTGTGGGCGATGCATCGCCGCAACCGGGATTGACACATCGGGGTGCCGGTGTCCCGCATTTCCCGGTTCTTGTCCGGGCGGGTGGGCTGCGGCTTTACTCTGCTCTGGTGACCGGTGATCCCCGTGTGCTGATCGACGCGACCGCGGTCCCTGCGGACCGGGGCGGCGTCGGACGTTACGTGGACTCCCTGGTGCAGGCGCTTGACCAGGACGGGGCGCGGCTCACCGTGGTGTGCCAGCCCCGCGATCTCGCGCTCTACGGCCGTCTCGCGCCAGGGGCCCGCATCGTTCCCGCATCGCCTTCGACGTCGACGCGGACAGCGCGGCTCACCTGGGAACAGGCGACGCTGCCGCGCATGACCCGCCGCCTCGCCGTCGACGTCGTGCACTCGCCGCACTACACGATGCCGCTGGCGGGCACGGCCGCGTCCGTGGTGACCCTGCACGACGCCACGTTCTTCACCGACGCGGTACTGCACTCGTCAGTGAAGGCGCGCTTCTTCCGCGCGTGGACGTCGACAGCGCTGCGGCGGGCGACCGTGTGCGTGGTGCCGAGCGTGGCGACCGCGACCGAGCTGGCGCGGGTGAGCCCGGTGCGGCGGGCGGAGCTGGAGATCATCCACCACGGTGTCGACACCGACCGCTTCCATCCGCCGTCGCCCGAGGAGGTCGAGGCGGCCCGCGCGGCCGTCGGGATCGGGCGGACGCCGTACGTGGCGTTCCTGGGCGCTCTGGAGCCGCGGAAGAACGTGCCCGCGCTGATCCGCGGCTTCGCCCGCGCGGTCGCGGGCCGCCCGGACGCGCCGGCCCTGGTGCTGGCCGGTCAGCCGGGCTGGGACACGCAGGTGGAGCGCGCGCTCGACGCCGTCCCGCACCGGCTGCGGGTCATCCGCGCCGGTTACCTGCCGTTCGGCACGCTGGCCGGGTTCCTCGGCGGTGCCGAGCTGGTGGCGTATCCGAGCCTGGGGGAGGGATTCGGGCTGCCGGTGCTGGAGGCGATGGCGTGCGGCGCGTGTGTCCTGACGACCCGGCGGCTGTCGCTGCCCGAGGTCGGCGGCGACGCGGTGGCGTACTGCGGTGTCGGAGCCGGGGACGTCGCCGCGGCGATCACGGACCTGCTGGCGGATCCTTCGCGCCGGTCGGAGCTGGCGGACGCGGCGCAGAACCGGGCGAAGGAGTTCTCCTGGGCGACGACCGCGGAGCGGCATCGGGAGGCCTACGCCAAGGCCTGGCTGCGCCACCGCCGCACGGCCTGAGCAGATCTGCGGAAATCCGCTAAAGTAGCCGTGCGAGGTCCCGGTGGGGCCGAGTATGGGAGCCCGCGACGCGTCCGGACGGTCGTCTCGCGGGCTTTTCGCTGTTCAGACCTCGGTGCAGTCGGTGATCAGCGGTACCGCGCGGCGCCAGTCGCTACCGGCGCCGAAGCGATGAGACCACCACCTCGGCCATCCGGGCATGATCCTCCGCGGGTACGACAATCACGCTCGGTAGGGCAGCGGTATCGCGTTCGGTGACGCGTGGACAATGGCCGGGTGACTGAGCACCCCAGCTACGGCGACGGGCTCGCCGTCGTGACCGTGACGTACTTTCCCGGTGAGACGCTCGAGCGGTTCCTCGACACGCTCGAGAAGGCCACCGACCGCGACGTGCAGGTCGTCGTGGCCGACAACGCCTCCACGGACGGGGCCCCGGAGCGGGCCGCCGAGCGGGAGAACGTGCAGTTGCTCAGCATCGGCGAGAACGTCGGGTACGGCACCGCCGCCAACCGCGGGGTCGCCGAACTGGACGAAAGCTACGGCTGGGTCGTCGTGGTGAATCCCGATCTCGAATGGGAGCCGGGTTCGCTCGACACGCTGCTGGAGGTCGCGAAGCGCTGGCCGCGGGGCGGCTCGTTCGGGCCGCTCATCCATGATCAGGACGGCACCGTCTACCCCTCGGCGCGGCTGCTGCCGTCGTTCGGGCGCGGCATCGGGCACGCGGTGTTCGGCAAGGTGTGGCCGGGCAATCCGTGGACGCGCGCGTACCGCCAGGAGCGGACACCGGTGGAGCGCGTCGCGGGCTGGCTTTCCGGTTCGTGCCAGCTGTTCCGCCGGGAGGCGTTCGACTCGGTCGGCGGTTTCGACACGCGTTATTTCATGTACTTCGAGGACGTGGACCTCGGCGACCGGCTTGCGAAGGCGGGTTGGCTCAACGTGTACGCGCCGTCGGCTGGTGTCATGCACATCGGCGGGCACGCGACGTCGCAGGCGTCGGCGAAAATGCTGCGCGCACACCATGAAAGCGCGTATCGCTATCTCGCGGACCGCCATCGCGGGCTGCGCTGGAAGCCGGTGCTGGCCGCGATCAAGCTGGGCCTGACGCTGCGGTTGAAGCTGGAGACCCGGAAGGGCTAGATGCCGTCGAGGCGGCGCGAAAGGTTGGAGCGGCCGCTGGTCTGCTTGATCGTGGGGATCAGCCCGCCGGTGTCTTCCTCGCTCGACGGCTGCTGCTCGGGGACCGGCTGGTCCCTGAGCGGGCTCGCGATCGGCTTCGCCTGGGGGCGCGGCGTCAGCGGCGTGGTCGCTTGGTGGTGGTTCCCGGGCACGTCCAGCCGCGTCGTCGGCGCGGACGCCGCCAGCGGGTGGTCGTTCTCCTCGATCAGCGACGCGGGCAGCTGGGTCGTGGTGTCCGGATCGTGGCCACGATCGATTTCGGTCACCAGCGAACGCGGGATCTGCTGGGTGTTGGCCGAGTCCATGGGCGAGGTCGCCTTGTCCGGCGTCACGACGAAGGCGCCACGCGCGCGTGCTCGTGCGAGCAAGGCGTCCGCCCGTTCCCGGGGGTCCATCCCCTCGGCCTCCCGACTGACCCGGGGCCCTCTGGGGAAAGGCCCACCTGTTTCCTGTCTAGGGTAGGCCCTCGGGGCGTCCGCCGTCACTGGACTCGCTAAGTAGCCGCCCACTTGTTCGGTGCGTGGTCACCGGTTCAGCGGGTTCCGGCCGGTCAGGAGCGGTGTAGGTTGAGTTGCTCGTCTTTCCCCAGGCGGAGGTCGTGTGACGAGCGAACTGCTGGTGAACCTGCTCGCCGCGGGGATCGCGTTCTTGGTCGGCGTCACGAGCCGGTCCACCCACGGCTGGCTGAAGCGGAAGCGGGCCCTCGCCCACGAAGCCGAGAGCCGGATTCGCAGACATCCGCGCTACTCCGCGGACTGGCTGATCCGCTATTACCGGCGCAGGGGCGCCGACAAGGACCTGTACGTCGCGGATCACGGGTCTCGGCGCCAGGTCGTTCCGTTTCTGACGAAGCCGTCGTGGTACGCGGACGGATTGGTGGAGTCGATCGTCGACCAGCAGGTACCCCACGAGCTTTCGGCGGTGCCGGTCGACACCAAGGTGCTCGCCGCCCGTGGCCGGTATCTGGCGGTCGAGGACGAGGGCGGCGAGCCGTGGAACGAGCTCTTGGCGTGTGCGGCAGGGGTGACCGAGGACGGATCCGGACCGCGTGTCCGGCTGGTCCTCGCCCGCTATTTCCAGTACCTGAGCGCCTGCGGGCCCATCGAGGACGAGACGTACGCGGCAATAGCCAAGCCGTCGAGGGCGACACCGCTGCGGGACCGGGTTCTTCCCGATGTCGATGTCGCGGCGCGGTGTTCGCGCGGCGCACACGCTTTCGGGATGCAGGTGGCGACGGTCTTCGACACCGGCGGGCGGCATGTGGTGCTGATCCAGCGGCGTTCGTTCGCCGTTTCGATCTACGGCGGCGCGCTCGCGGTGGTGCCGGTGTTCGGATGTCAGTCGGTGGACCTGTCCGAACGCACGCCCGTGTCGCTGTTCCACAACTACCTGCGGGAAGTCTACGAAGAGCTCTACGGAGGGGTGGAGGTCCAGCGCCGGGGCACCCGCGTCGACCCGACCTGGTTCTACCGGGAGGCGCCGATCGCTCGGTTGCTCGCGGCGCGGGAGCGCGGTGACCTGGAGTTCACCCTGCTCGGGTTCGGGTTCGACGCGCTGAACGCCGAGATGGATCTCTGCGCGCTCGCTTACGTCTCGGATCGCCGCTACGCGGAGGAGGAGATCGCGGTGATGACGACCAACTGGGAGATCCAGGACATCGCCATCCATGACCTGTGGGGGTCCGAACTCACTGATCTCATGCTCGCGGGCGAGTTCTCACCGGGCAGCGTTTTCACCCTCGCCAGGGCCCGTGAGGTGCTCGCGGACCGCCGGCACGCATGACCGCCGAGGCCTGTGCCCTGTGCGGCGGGCAGGACTACGACGTCCACTGGTCGCTGCCGATAGGGAAAGTACTCGCCTGTCGTGCCTGTTCGCTCGTCAGAATGGTGGACCCCCGGACCGGACGTGCCGTGCGCGTCGCTTACGACGAGAACTACTACCGGCGTGACGCAGCGGGCGCGACTGTGGGATATCCCGACTACTTCGGTGCCGAAGCGCCGGCCCGCCGCGCCAATGCGGCTGTGTTCGCCAGGCTGGTCACCACCGTGCTGCCGGGCGTGGGTGACGCCTTGGACATCGGGTGCGGTGGTGGGTACCTCGTAAACGCACTGGCCGAGCGCGGTGTCGACGCCACCGGAGTGGACGGCTCGGCCTTCGCGGTCGAACGCGCCCGAGCGCTCAGCCGGGGTCGTTTCGCGCGGCTGATGATCCAGGACGCGGCGTTCGAGCGGCTGGGCCGCTATTCGATGGTGACGATCATGGACGTGATCGAGCATCTCACCGATCCGGTGGCGGCACTGGCCGCGGCGGCGCGGCGGGTCACCACCGGGGGAGTGCTGATGCTGCTGACCCCGCGGTACGGCGGCCGGTTACTCGCCGGCCAGGGGGCGGCGTACGTGCACTTCAACACCGATCACGTGCACTACTTCACGCGGGAGACGCTCGAAAACGCGATCGAGGCGGCGATGGGGTTCGAGCGGCTGACCGTGGCGGGCGTCATGGAGTTCATCACCGAGCACCGGGTGCCGTTCGGGCCGGGATTCCGGGAAAAGTACGGCACGGACCGGGATTCGATGCTCGCCGTCGTCCGGTCTCCCAGCGCGCGGGCTCACGAACCGCGGGCTCAGACGTAGCTCTCGCCTGCCTGCTCGCGGACGAGCGATGTCAGCTCCTTGATGTCCTGGGCACGGTCCCTGGCGCAGATCAGGACGGCGTCCTCGGTGTCGACGACGATCAGGTCGCGTACGCCGAGCGTGGCCACCAGCCGGTCCCCGCCGGGGACCACGATCAGGCCGTCGGACTCGAAGGTGACCACCTTCGGGTCCGCGGTGTCCGTGATGTCGGCGACCATCGCTCCCTGCCGGGGGGAACCGAGTGTTTCGGCGACCGTTTCGAAATCGCCGATGTCGCTCCAGCCGAAGTCGCCCGGAATGGTCGCGACCTTGCCCTCGGCGGCGGCGGGCTCCATCACGGCGTATTCGACGGCGATCCGCGGCACGGTCGGCCAAACGTCCGCGAGCACCTGTTCCGCGTCGGGACCGTCCCACGCCGCGGCGATGCGCTGGATCGGTTCGGCGATATCCGGCCGGTATTCGGCGAGCCGGGCCAGGAAGACATCGGTCCGCCAGACGAACGTGCTGGCGTTCCAGAGGTACTTCCCGGATTCGACGAACTCCACCGCGAGCTCGTACGGGGGCTTCTCCCGGAACTTGAGCACGGGCTGAATGGTGGACGGGCGCACCTGCTCGGTGCACTCCACGTATCCGTAGCCGGTTTCGGCACGGGTGGGGGTGATGCCCACGGTCATCAGCACGCCGTCGGCGGCGCCTTCGGTGGCCTCGGTGATCGTGCGCCGGAAGACCGGTTCGTCCTTGATCAGGTGGTCGGCCGCGAAGGATCCCATGATCGCCCCGGGCCTGCGGCGCTCGATGACGGCGGCCGCCAGCGCGATCGCGGCGCAGGAGTCCCGGGGCGACGGCTCGACCAGGATGTTGTTCTCCGGCACGTCCGGGAGCTGCCGCCCCACCCCCGCCGCGTGGGCCGTGCCGGTGACCACGTAGACGTGACCGGCGCCTACCAGCGGGGTGAGCCGGTCGAAGGTCGCCTGGAGCAAGGAGCGCCTGGTGCCGGTGAGCGGCTGGAAGAACTTCGGGTGGTTTGCCCGCGACAGCGGCCAGAGCCGGGTGCCGCTGCCCCCGGCTGGCACGACTGCGTACAGGTCAAGGGGTCCAGGCACGGCTCATCCGCCTCTTGTCGGGTCGGGGGGACGCGGTCACCATAGCCAACCCCGGTACTGTCGGGCGCGTGGTCCCGGCACTTCGGTTCTCGAGCGACGCGTAGGCCGTCGTGTTCTGGCGTCCGACGTTCGAGGTGGATCTCGGCCGGGTCCTGGCTCCGCTGCGGCGTGGGCGCGGTTCGCTGAACATCCTGACCGACGAGCGGGGCGTCGTCTGGTACGCCGCGAACACCGCGGACGGGTCCGGCACGCTGGCGCTGCGCCGATGCGCCGGCGAAGTCGAGGCCGAGGCGTGGGGGCCGGGGGCGGATCGGCTGCTCGACGGCGTCCCGGCGTTATTGGGCGCGAATGACGACGACACCGGGTTCGTCGCGCACCACGATGTCGTCGCGCGGGCACGGCTGCGTTCGCCTGGGTTGCGGATCGGCGCAACGGGTCAGGTGTGGGACTGGCTCGTGCTCGCGGTGCTGGAGCAGAAGGTGGCGGGCAAGGAAGCGATCCGGTCGTGGGCCGAGCTGTGCCGGTGGTTCGGGGAGCGGGCGCCGGGGCCCGCTCCGGACCGGCTGCGGGTGCCGCCGACACCGATCGCGCTCCGGTCCCTTGTGGACTGGAAATGGCATCGCGCGGGGGTGGACCTGAAACGGCGGACCACGTTGCTGAACGCCGCCCGCGTCGCGCACCGGCTGGAGCGGGCGGTGGAGCTGGGCGGGGCCGAGGGCAGGGCGCTGCTGCGGCTCGTGCCGGGGATCGGGGTGTGGACCGCGGCCGAGATCGCGCAGCGGGCCTGGGGCGATCCGGACGCGGTGAGTTTCGGCGACTACAACATCCCGTCGATGGTCGGCTATGCCCTGCTCGGCACGAAACTCGACGACGCCGGGCTGGCGGAGGTCCTCGCGCCCTACGCACCGCAACGGCAGCGCGCGATCCGCTACCTCGAAGCGGCCGGGATCTCGCGACCGCGCTTCGGCCCCCGCCTCGCCCTGCGCGACTACCGCGCCATGTAACCACCCGTTCCCGCTCGCTCGGGACGGCATGGGAAGCCGAGGTGGCCGGGGGACGCTTTCAGCGCGTGGGGCTCGCAACGCGGAGCGTGCTCCGGGCCGATTTCGTCGGACCCCGCTCGTAGGCTGTTTGGTAGGGACGCTCAGGGTGCCCTGAATCTTCCGTTCATTCCTTCAGCGGTCCGTGGGGGCCTCCTTGAGGGACCCAGGGGCCCTCAAGGAGGCCCCCACGGACGGTCGTCGCTCAGGACGGCGGCTGCGGTGGCCGGCCTGGTGTGGTCGGTTGGCCCGGCTGTTGTGGCGGCTCGCCGGGATCCTGCGACGCCGGTCCGGACGGCGACGTCGGCTCGGATGGTGCCTCTGGTTCGGATGATCGCGCCGTCGGTTCGGACGGCGACGTTGAGCCGGACGGCGGGGGACCGGCAGGCGGAGGCTCGGGCGGCATCTGGCCAGGAGAGGGAAACCCAGGTGCCTGGTCAGGAGGCGGGTGCCCGGCTGCTTGGCTGGGAGACGGGTACCCGGGCACCTGGCCGGGCTGGGGCGGGTATCCCGGATATCCCGGTGGCTGCCCTGGCGCATAGCCCTGCGGCGCATAGCTGGGCGGTGGTGGATACCCGGACGGTGGGTAGCCCGGCTGCTGCGGGGGATAGCCGGGCGGCGGCCCGGGGCGTGACTTCCGCGTCGCCAGGACTATCACCACCACGACGACGGCGATCACCAGCAGGATGCCCAGCACGATCAGCAGCAGATGCAACGGCGTGAGGGTCGACTCGGCCTCGGCCGCCGACGTGAAGGTCACTGGGCGAATCCGTCCGGGATGCCCCGCGGCACGACGACACCGACGGAGCTTTCGGCCAGCGCCGCGGACACGATGGCGATGGCCTCTTCCCTGCCCAGCCCCAGCTTGTGCACGGCCGCCGCGTAGCGTGCGGCGGCCTGCTGGGCGCGGTGCCTGTTCTGGTCGCCGGAGGCGCCGACGAAGCTTCCCGCCCGCCCGCGCGTCTCGATCAGCCCGGCCTCCTCCAGTTCCCGGTAGGCCCGCGCGATGGTGTTGGGCGCGATCCCGAGGTCGGCGGCGAGCCGCCGCACCGTGGGGAGCTTCGTGCCGACGGCCAGCGTCCGGTCGTTGATCTGGGCCGCCAGAGCCGAACGGACCTGTTCGTACGGCGGCACCGGCGACGTGCTGTCCACACTGAGGAGCATTCAGACCGCCTCGGAGAAGTCGATGGGTGGGCAGATCATGACGGCTGGGGCAGCCCGTAGTTGCCAGGGGGCAGCGAACGGTGGCGAGGGAGGTGCCTCAGCAGCATCGTGACGAACATGGCGCCGACACTGAGCACCACGTAGGCCAGTACGTACGGAGCGAACGGCGGCGGCAGGGGACTGTGGCTGGTGAGGTCGTTCAGCGGCGGGATGGCGAACACCGGGATCACGTAGTTGTCGGCGTCCCGGATCCGCAGCTGGTCGTCGACGGCGAGCGAGGCGTCGTTTTCCGCCACGGCGGGAGCCCGCAGGACGCTGGTGAGCGCGATCCCCGAACTGACCGCCGCGACGCCCAGCAGCGCGAGCCAGGCCCAGCCGTAGGCGGGTGCCCCCGACGTCAGCGCCACCGCCAGTGCGAGCCCGGCGCCGCCACCGAAGGTGAGCACCACCGAGGCGGCGAACCAGCCGCCGAGCAGCCTCAGCCGGGACGCGGATTCCACTCTGGTGACGCGGCAGGCCAGCCGGGCGGCGATCTGCCGGTCCCGGTGCCGCTGCTCGTACCAGACCGTGAGCTGGATCGTGGCCACCACGACGAAGATGTACGAGCCCCCGGGGAACTGCTTCCCCACCCCGGGCAGATATCGCAGGCCGAACAGCCCGGCGGAACCGAGAATCGCGACGCCGAGTGCGACGAGACAGGTCCGGGTCCGGAGACGCGGCGCGAACCGCATGCCGAGCCGGATGCACAGCAACCGGGTCGGCACGACGAGCCGGACGCCGCGTTGTGCCAGCCAGGTCAGCGCGGCCTGGATCTCCTTGGGTGTGGGCTCCACCGGCTCAGCGGCCGCCGGAGGGCTCCCCGGCGCCGCGGCCGTCATGCCGCCTCCCCCTGCGTAGGCCATCTCATCCCCCTCGTTTGTATCAAGCCTTGCGCCACAAGATTGACACAATACTCAATACAAAGTCAAGCGGGTGGTCACCACCCCTGCGGTGGTGGCGGCTGCTGGCCCTGCGGCGGGTAGCCGGGCGGCACCGGCTGGCCACCGGTGGCGGGGTAGGGACCGGGCGCGCCGTACGGAGCACCCTGCGGCTGCATACCCGGCTGGGGCGCACCCGGCTGAGACGCGCCGGGCTGGGGCGGCATCGGCTGGCCGAACCCGCTCTGCGGCGAAGGCGGCCCGGCCTGGCCGAAGCCCGGTTGTGGCTGCTGCCCGAACCCCGGTTGCTGCCCGAACCCGCCGGGCGGCTGCTGGCCGAATCCGGCCTGCGGTGGCTGCTGGCCGAAGCCCTGCTGCGGGCCCATCGGCGGGGGCGGCGGGAAATTACCCTGCTGCCCCTGGTTCATGTTCTGCTCGCGCCGCATCTTGCTGACCCGCACCGCGACCACGATGACGAAGATGATGATCGCGAGGACGAACAGTCCCAGCACGATCCAGCCGACGACGCCGTCACCGCCGCCGCTGTGGTGAATGTGGACCCGGTCCTGGAACTGCGTAGGCATGGTGGCGCCCCCTTTCCGCACCGGTGAGCCTAGTGCCCCGCGCCGTCCGGGATGGCCGCTTTCACCAGGTCGGTGAGATCTTCCGAACCCGGGGGCAGCGCGGCGGCGGGCCACCAGCGCAGGTCGTCCGATTCGGCGCTGCGCACCGGCTCGGCCCCGCGCGGTGCCCGCACCGTGAACCGGACGTCGAAGTGCCGGGTCGGGATGCCGAGCGAGCAGGTGATCGGGTGGACGTCGAGGTGCACCGGCCCGGGCAGGAGTTCGAGGTCCTCGATCCCGGACTCCTCCCGCGCCTCGCGCAGCGCGGCACCGGCGAGAGTGGTGTCCTCCGGCTCGCAGTGCCCGCCCAGCTGCAACCACCGGCCGACACGCGGATGCAGCGTCAGCAGCACTCGCGAGCCCGTGTCGTCCAGCACGACGGCCGACGCCGTGACGTGCCCGGCGGCGCACTGGCGGAGGCAGGTGTCCTCGCCCGTGGCGAGAAACCCGAGGAACGCGTGCCGGAGGGATTCCTGGCCGGGATCGGCGGGTTTCCACGCTTCCAGGGTCGCGACGGCGTTCGCGTGGAGAGTCACAGCTCGACCAGCCCCTCGCCTGGATCCAGTGGTCCACGCGGGCCCGGCGCGCTCTCGGGATGCCCGATGGCGACCGCGCCCAGCGGCTCCCACCGCTCGTCGAGGCCGAGCGTGTCGCGGACGATGCCGGCGGCGAAGATCGTCGAGCCGATCCAGCACGAGCCGAGGTCTTCCGCGGCGAGCGCGACCAGCAGCCCCTGCACCGCCGCGCCGGCGGCGACGGTGAACATCGTGTGCTCGCAGGCGTTGCGCCGCGCGTCGCGGTAGGTGTGCGCGCCGTCGGGGACCAGGAACGGGATGACGATCTCGGGCGCCCGGTACAGGATGTCCCCCCGGCTGAGCCGTTTCGCGATCTGCTCGGCGGTGAACTCGTCACCTTCCAGGTCCGCACGCCACGATTCCCGCATCGTGTCGAGGAGTTTCTTGCGGAGCCCGGCGTCGCGCAGCCAGACGAACCGCACCGGATGGGTGTGGTGCGGGGCGGGCGCGGTGAGCCCGGCGGCGACGGCGCGGCGCATCGCGGCGGGATCCACCGGCTCGTCCGAGAACGTCCTGATCGAGCGCCGCGCGGGCACCGCCTCGCGGCGGCCCTGCGCGATGGCCTCGTTGGTACCCAGCCGGAACAGGTCGATGTCGACCGGCCGGACCAGATCGCGTGCCGTGGAACCGTCGTCGGTGAGGGTGAGGCCGCGGACGACCGCGACCGGGGTCCCGCCGAGCTTGCCCTTGACCAGGTCGGCCGCCGCGGCCAGCTCGTCGGCGACGGCGACCTCGGTGACCGCGAGCTCGTTGCCCTGCGCGTCGATCTGCCCGGCGTAGGCGTGCAGCACCCGCAGGCCGGACGCGCCGATCGCGGCGTCGGTCTGGCCGACCCGCCATGCCCGGCCCATGGTGTCGGTGATCAGCACCGCGACCTCGACGCCGAGCCGCTCCCGCAGGCCGTTGCGCAGCGCGAGCGCGGACGCGTCGGGGTCGGCGGGCAGCAGCGCGATCTCGTCGCCCGCCACGTTCGAGGCGTCGATCCCGGACGCGGCCTGCACGATGCCCAGCCGGTTCTCGGTGATCATCGTCCGCGCGATCTGCGCGACGACCCGTACGGCCTCCTGCTTGACCAGCTCGCGCCGCGCCGCGTCCCGTTCCTCGGGATCGCTGGGCACCCGCACCAGCCGTCCCTCGATCTTCGAGACCACCTTGCTGGTCACCACCACGACGTCGCCGGAGCGCAGCCAGCGCGCCGCGTCGGCGATGGCCCCGGTCAGATCGTCGCCGGGGCGGAACTCCGGCAGCCCGGTGACCGGCAGGATCTCCAGCTTGGCCGAGGCGTGGTCGGCCTGGTTCTCCGTCACAGGGACACCCCGGCGAGGTCGAGCGCCGCGCGCGCCATCGCCGCGGTCGCGTCCACATCGGACATCAGCAGCGGGACGTCCCGCACCGCGACGCCGGGCACGTCCACCTGCTCGCCTTCGGCGACCAGCCAGCCGTCGAGCACCCCGTCGCCCTCCTTGCGGGAGCCGTAGTGCCGCCCGACGGCCTCGGCCGAGGTCTCCACCCCGATCGCGCTCAGGCATGCGTCGGCCATCCCGCGCAAGGCCTTGCCGCCGATGATCGGCGAGACCCCGACGACCCCGGCGGACGTCTTGCGCAGCGCCTCCCGCACGCCGGGCACGCCCAGCACCGTGCCGACCGACACCACGGGGTTGGACGGCGCGAAGAGCACCGCGTCGGCCCCGGCGATCGCGTCGAGGACCCCGGGCGCCGGCTTCGCCTCGTCGGCACCGACCGCGACGATCGAATGCGCGGGCGGCTCCGCCCGGTAGCGGACCCACCATTCCTGGAAGTGCACGGCCTTGCGCTGACCGGGTTGTTCCGGATCGTCGATCACGACGTGCGTCTCGACGCGGTCGTCGGACATCGGCAGCAGCCGCACGCCCGGCTTCCACCGGTCGCACAGGGCCTCGGTGACCTGCGACAGCGGGTACCCGGCACGCAGCATCCGGCTGCGGATCAGATGGGTCGCGATGTCCTTGTCGCCGAGCCCGAACCAGGTCGGCTCGGCGCCGTAGGCGGCGAGTTCCTCCTTGACCGTCCAGGTCTCGCCCGCGTGCCCCCAGCCGCGCTCGGTGTCGATCCCGCCGCCCAGGGTGTACATGCAGGTGTCCAGGTCGGGGCAGATGCGCAGGCCGTGCATCCACACGTCGTCCCCGGTGTTCACCAGCGCGGTGACCTCGTGCGGTGACTCAGCGGTTGTTCCGGTCGCCGGCATTCCCAGCGCGTGCTTGACACCCAGCAGGAAGCGGGCCCCGCCCACTCCGCCGACCAATACGACGATCCTCACGACTTCGGATCCTTTCACGTGCGTCTCGCCGGTTCCCGGCGCCCGGCCGTGGGCGACGTCACATCCGCCACGGGCGAAAATGCGGACCTGGGCGCTCGTGCGGGTTCGACTGGAGCTTTTCGTCGGTGAACGCGGTTAGATTGGGGCGTAGGAAGCGGCGGGGCGGAATTCCAGGAGTACCGATGAGCATCGCGCGCAAGGACGACCGGCACAACGAGGACCTGGTCAGCGAGATCGCCGACAGCTTCAACCGTGCGGTCGGCGAGAAGAAGGCCGAGGACGAAACCGCCGAGGCGAAGCCGAAGTTCGTCATCACCGGGGACAGCCGCGCCACGCCGCCCCCGCGCAGGCGGGAGCGCTGAGGCACCCGCCCTAAGGGTTGCCTCACCAACGGACGGGGTGCGGGACGCGCGTAATGTCCGCACCGATTGGGTAAGTGAGAGAAAAGCAGGAGTGCGCAGTGACCTACGTGATCGCCGAGCCCTGCGTCGACGTGCTCGACAAGGCGTGTATCGACGAATGCCCCGTGGACTGCATCTACGAGGGTGACCGGATGCTGTACATCCACCCGGACGAGTGTGTCGACTGCGGCGCCTGCGAACCGGTCTGCCCGGTCGAAGCGATCTACTACGAGGACGACGTGCCGGACGACTGGTCCGACTACACCAAGGCGAACGTCGACTTCTTCGACGAGCTGGGCTCGCCGGGCGGCGCCTCCAAGGTCGGCAAGACCAGCCACGACCCCGCCTTCATCAAGGCGCTGCCCCCGCAGGGCGAATGAGCCGGATTTCGCTGCCCGATTTCCCGTGGGACTCGCTGGCCGGTGCCAAGGCGCTGGCCGGTGCGCACCCGGACGGGATCGTCGACCTCTCGGTCGGCACCCCGGTGGACCCGGTGCCCGAGGGGGTCCGCGCCGCGCTCGCTTCGGTGTCGGACATCCCGGGCTACCCGGCCACCCACGGCACTCCGGCGCTGCGTGAGGCGGCGGTCGCCGCGCTCGCCCGGCGTCACGGCGTCGAGGGCATCGAGCCCGGCGCCATCCTGCCGACGATCGGTTCGAAGGAGGCCGTCGCCTGGCTGCCCCGGTTGCTGGGCTTCGGCCCTGGTGACCTCGTCGTCATCCCCGAACTGGCGTATCCGACCTACGAGGTCGGTGTGCTGCTCGCGGGCGCTTCGCTGGTCCGCGCGGACGGGCTCACCCAGCTCGGCCCGCAGCGCCCGGCGATGCTCTGGCTGAACTCGCCGTCCAACCCGACCGGCCGCGTGCTCGGCGCCGACCACCTGCGCAAGGTGGTCGAATGGGCGCGCGAACGCGACGTCGTCGTGGTGTCCGACGAGTGCTATCTGGCGCTGGGCTGGGAATCCGAACCGGTGTCCATCCTGCACCCGTCCGTCCACGGTGGACGGACCGACGGCCTGCTCGCGCTGCATTCGCTGTCGAAGTCGGCGAACCTCGCCAGCTACCGCGCGGGGTTCGTCACCGGTGACCCGAAGCTGGTCGCCGGTCTGCTCGAGGTCCGCAAGCACGCGGGCATGATCGTGCCGCGTCCCGTCCAGGAGGCGATGACCGCCGCGCTGGCCGACGACGAGGCGCTCGCCGTGCAGCGTGACCGGTACGCGCGCCGCCGTCTCGTCCTGCGGAAGGCGTTGCAGGACAACGGGTTCGAGATCGAGCACTCCGAGGCGGGGCTCTACCTGTGGGCGACCCGCGGCGAGCCCGCCATGGACACCGTGTCCTGGCTGGCGGGACGCGGCATCCTGGTCGCGCCCGGCACGTTCTACGGCCCGGCGGGCAAGCACCACGTCCGGATCGGGCTGACCGCGGCCGACGAGCGCGTCGAGGCCGCCGCGCAGCGCCTTGCTCAGTAGTCCTTGCCGGTGAGCCCGCGGTAGACGAACCGCGTCAGCGCTTCGACCGCTTCCTCGTCGGTCGGCGGTGTCCAGCCTTCGGGCGTCGGCCCGAGTAGCCACATCTGCGCGAAGCTGTCGACCAGCTGGTACAGCATCACGATGCTCAGCTCGGGCCGGGCGGGCAGCAGCCAGCCCGCGTCCGGGATGTGCGTGAGGTGGTCGGTCAGATCGCTTTGCTGCTCCGCCCCGAAGCGGGCCAGCGTGCGCGCGAACTCGTCGCTGACCATCGCGGCCTGGCGCAGTGCCTGCATGGTCGGTGCGTTTTCCCGGTAGAACCGCCAGTACACCGCCACATGCCAGCGCACCGCGTCCGGGTCGGTGAAGTCGTTCCTGTGCTCGTCGGCGTCGGCCGACTCGTCGCCGTACGCGGCCAGATCGGCCAATAACGCTTCGAGCAGTTCTTCCTTGCCCGCGAAGTGGTTGTAGAACGACCCCGCGGCGCGGCCTGCCTCTGCGGTGATGTCGGTGATCTTGGTGTTCAGGTAGCCCTTCCTGGCGAAGACTCGCTTGGCTGCCGCCTTCAGCGCCGCCTCGGTCTCCGCGGCCTTCTCCTTGCGGCTCGTCGCCGTCATCACGCGCACCTCCCTTGACAGCGAACGCTAGCAGCGGTCATTCTGAACCTAGATTCACTGAATCTCAATTCATTAATGGGGAGGGATCATGGACATCAAGGTGCTGATCGCGGGGGCGGGGCCGACCGGGCTCACGCTGGCCATCGAGCTGGCGCGGCGCGGTGTCGGCGTGCGGATCGTCGAGAAGGCGGAGAGCCACTTCGCCGGGTCACGCGGGGACGGGCTGCAGCCCCGCACGCTGGAGGTCTTCGAGGATCTGGGCGTGCTCGACGCCGTGCTGGCGGCGGGGGCGCCGCCGTTCGCGATGAAGGTCTACGTCGGCGGGCAGCCCGTCGGCGAGCGGAGGATGGCCGAGCTCGTCGAGCCCACGCCGTCGGTGCCTTACCCGAATGGCTGGTTTCTCGGTCAGTCGCAGACCGAGGGCATCCTGCGTGACCGGCTTGCCGGACTCGGCGTGCGTGTAGAGCTGGGCAGCGGGCTCGTCGGCTTCGAACAGGACGACGACGGGGTGACGGCGACGCTGGCCACCGGCGAGGTCGTCCGCGCGGAATACCTCGTCGGCGCGGACGGCGGGAAGAGCTTCGTGCGCAAGGCCCTCGGCATCGCGTTCGAAGGCACCACCGACGAGTCGATCCGGATGTTGCTCGGCGACGTCCAGGCCGAAGGGCTGGACAGGGCGTACGGCCATTGGTTCGGCGCGGCGGAGAACCCGATGCACGGCGTCGTGTTCACGCCGTTGCCCGGTATGCCGCACTTCCAGTTCGGCGCGCCGCTCGGCGACGGGGAGATCGACGTCGAAACGGCGTTGCCCGCCTTACAGGCGAGGGTCGACGAGTACTCGGGAGAACAGCGCGTCCGGCTGCACGACCTGATCTGGTCGACGGTGTGGCGGCCGAATGTCCGGCTCGCCGCGCGGTTCCGCGAAGGCCGCGTGTTCCTCGCGGGCGACGCGGCACACGTGCACCCGCCGACCGGTGGTCAGGGGCTCAACACCGGCGTCCAGGACGCGTACAACCTGGGCTGGAAGCTCGCCGACGGCGCTCCCGAACTGCTGGACAGCTACGAGGCCGAGCGGCGCGCGGTCGCGGCTCGGGTGCTGGGCGTCAGCTCGGAGCTGTTGCAGAAGTACGCGGACGGCGACGAGGACGCGCACAAGCGTGGCGAGGAGACGCAGCAGCTCGACATCACGTACCGAGGTGGGCCGCTGGCGCCGCCTGCCGAGGGCACACTGCGGCCGGGCGATCGCGCCCCGGACGCCCCGCTGGCCGACGCGAACGGCAAGCGCGTGCGGCTGTTCGAGCTGTTCGCGGGTCCACACGCGACACTGCTCGTTTTCGGCGACGGACCGCTCGACGCCCCGGCGGGCGCGGTGGCGTACCGCGTTCTGCCTGTGGGAGCGACGGCCTCGGGCGACGAACTGGTCGACGTCGACGGGCACGCTTTCGCCGCGTACTCGGCGTCCCGGGTGCTGGTGCGCCCGGACGGCTACGTCTGGACGATCACCGCGGGATGACGGCGCGGGCGGCGGCGTCGACGGCCGCCCAGCGGTCCCGCCACGCCGCCCGCGCTTCGGCCTTGCGCTGGAGTTCCCGTTCGGCGATGCGGCCCGCGACGAACCCGACGTGGCCGTCGACGGCCTCCAGCACCGCGCGCATCCGCTCGGCCGCGACCACCGCGTCCTGGTGATCGCCGAGGACGGTCTGGAACTTCTTGGTCGCGGAGATGAGCTCCTTGAGCCGGGCGGCCTGTTTCTTCTTCACCGAGGTCTGGGCCAGTTCGGCGGCGTAGCGGAGCTTCTTGCCGTGGATGCGCAGCGCGTGCAGGTCGTCGTCGGGGGGATCGGCCGGGAGCGCCCCGACGGCCTTGGCGAGCTTGCGATGCGGTTTGCGCAGCCCGGCGACGAGGTCGCGCTCTTGCTCCACTGTGGACTCTTCGACCGGCTCGCTCCTGGTCAGCTCGCTGACGTTCTCGAGCATCGTGGTGTAGCGCTCGCTGGAGAGCGCGCGGTTGAGGCGGCGGCGGGCGACGCCGCGCTCGGTCACGAACTTCGACACGAGCCGGCGGCCGGCGGCCTGGTCACGGACCTCGAAGCCGGCGATGACCTCGCGCAGGTGCTCGATGAGGACGTCGTAGTCGCGGACCTCGCCCAGCGAGTGCCCGAGCCAGCCCAGCTCGGCCCGGACCGCCTCGGCGCCGGGCCCGACGAGCGCGCCGGACAGCTTCAGCACGCTCCGCATCCGGCGCAGCGCGACCCGCATCTGGTGCAGGTCCTCGGGATCGGTGCCGGAACGCGTGCCTTCCTCGCGTTCGAGCAGTGCCCGGATCTCCCGGTCGAGCTTGGCGCGGACATGCGTGGCCGCCGGATCGCCGGGCGCGGCTTCCGCCGGGTCTTCGCCGAGGCCGAGTTCGGCGGGCGTGATCGTCGGGCGTCGGGTACGGGCGGCGCGAGACAACGATTCGGTGGTCACATTGTGAATGGTAGGTGAACACTCCGGTTGCGCCACCCTCCGACCAGGGCAGTTGCCGAGCGAGAGCAAAGGTCCCTCGCTCCCGTGCCGGGGCGATGTTCGGGTGCTGCTCGGGTGGCTGCCCGGGGGTGGCGGCCGATGCCGCGAACGACGCGTTACGGACATTGATCGTCCCGAACGACGCTTTCGCGACATGCGGTGCGGGGTGCGGTGTGTGGGTGGCGTGTCCTGAACGACGCGTTCGAGACGTTCACCGTCGCGAACGACGCGTTCAGGACATCCCTTCGTGGCTTGAGGTGACCGAAGGCGTCAGGTGGTGCGGGACCGGCTGGCTGGATGGTCCGTGGGGGCCTCCTTGAAGGACTCTGGGTCCCTCAAGGA
>NZ_JBHYIQ010000110.1:5484-31181 GCF_042739895.1 Amycolatopsis sp. NPDC059021 | reverse complement strand
CCCGACCCGGGGCCCCCCGCCCCCCCCGCTTATTGGGCCATCTCCAGGGGGGGGGGGCCGCCCGGGCGGCGGGGGGCGCTCCCCCACATCCAGGCGCCCGAGTTCCACACTCGGGCGCCTGAGTCCACCATTCGCTCAGCGGATCACGGAGGCGATCCACTGGGCGAGGACGTCGACGCGGGAGGTCGTTTCGGGGGTGGCGTGCGGGCAGTCCGGCCCGTCGCTCTCCACCGAGACGAGCGTGCCCGCCTTCGTTCCCTTCGGCACGAAGTACGGGGCGCCCGAGTCGTACGAGCACGCACTGGTGTCGTTCGCGGGCGCGACACCGACGACGCCGACAGTGGAGTCGGCCACCGCGTTCACCTTGAGCTCGCCGAGATTCAGGTGCGTGGACGGCTTGGGGTCGACCGACGACGTCGCGCCCCACCCGGCGAGGACCACCTTTTCGCCGACGGTCGGCGCCTCATTGCCGATCGCGAGCGGGCGGATGCCGGTCACCGGGCGATCCAGCTTCCCGAGCGAGATGTCGTTCACGTCCGTCTGCCGGACCTCGACGACGTTGCGGACTTCGCCGCCCTTGTCGGCGAGGTCGACCTTGCCGAGCGTCGCCGTCGTCGGATACGGCACCGGCCCGCTGACCCGGGTGCCGTTGACGTCGTGGAAGCAGTGGCCCGCGGTGATGACCCACTGCGGCGCGACGAGCGCGCCCGAACACGCGCTGTCGCGCGTGCCGCCGTCCGGCTTCGGGATCTTGGTCATCGTGAACTTGACGCTGAACGGGTACGCGCCGGCGGGCGCGGGCCGTCCGTTGGCCACCGCGTCGGCGGGCGTGGTGGCGAGCAGCCCGGCGGCCGCGACGACGGCGCCGACGGAAAGGGCTTTCTTCAAAAGCGTACGCATGCGTTCTTCTTCCCCGATTGGCAAAGGGTTCCAGTGCGCGGGAAGCGAGCAGCCTCCCGGCGACGTGTCCCTGAGGCCGCCCGAACCTAAAGCAGGTTCTCGGTGTTGATCAAGCCAGGCGCCACATTCTGCCCTCGCGTCGAAGGTGTTTTGCCCCCGATCCGGGAAAGTGCTGTTCATCCGGTGCACCCCGCTGCGTCACCCGCGGGCGACCTGGAGTGATCACCATGGACGGGTGACCCTGCTCGCCCAGCTGACCGAGCTCCTGCGCGGCACCCTCGGCTCCCCGTGGCTGTGGGCGCTGGTCTTCGCCGTGTCCGCACTGGACGCCCTGCTGCCGTTCATGCCGAGCGAGACCACGGTGATCACGGTCGCGGTACTCATCGGCCCCGATCCCGGACGGCTCGCCGCACTCGCCGTCGTCGCGGCCGCCGGCGCCTGGGCGGGCGATTGCCTCGGCTACGCCGTCGGCCGCGCCGCGGGCCCGCACGTCATCACCCGGATGCAGCGCGGCCCGTCCGGACGTCGCCGGTACGCCTGGGCCCGGGTCCAGGTCCGGCGGCACGGGGTACTGCTGATCATGGCCGCTCGCTACCTGCCCGGCGGACGCGTCGCGAGCGCGCTCGCGAACGGCAGCCTCGGCTATCCGTTCGCCCGGTTCGCCGCGCTCGACGCCGCCGGCGCGATCCTGTGGTCGATCTACAGCGCGCTGATCGGCGCCGTCGGCGGCACGGCCTTCGCCGACGAGCCGGTCAAAGGCCTGCTGCTGTCCTTCTCCCTCGGCCTCGGCCTGGTCGCCGCGATCGAAGGGGGACGGCGCCTGCGGCTGCGCGCGCTACGGTCGGCGCAGGCGAACGCCGCGGCTGCTCGAAGCGATCGGCCTCGAAGCCTTCGTCCCGAGGTGGCCGAGGTGGCCGACGAGTCCGGCTCGGCTGGCGGTGGTGCGCTCGCCGGCCATTGCCGCGACCACGAACCCTGAGCACGCGCCGTTTCCGTCAGGGGCCTCCGCTCGAGCGTCCTGAACGCTCCGTTGGGGACGTTGAACGTCGCCAACGGAGCGTTCGCGACGAGCGTCTGACGCCGTGAAGGCCTCCTTACCGGCGTCGGGAGCCGGCAAGGAGGCCTTCACGGCCCCAAAATCCACAAAGGACACTCACGAGGCCGCAACGGCCCTGAGAACAGACTTTCCCCCACACCACCGGATAGGTATCCCCCACCCGCTCCGGGGGGCGACCCCGACAACATTCTATCGCCCGGGTACGACAAGACTCCCAAAATCGGGGTGTAGCCGCCAAGTTGTCCACAACAGGCGATTCCCTGTGGACAACAAGCGGGAACGTTGACGGCACAGGGAAACAACGAGGGCCCTCCCGCCGATCGAAGAACCCTGGCACCGCACGCGGAAAATCCCGGCCGACGGATCCCGGCGGCGCCCACCGCGCACGAAGCAGGGCCGCCCGAACGCCGCGGAAACCATCGGCGACGTCACACTCCCCTAGCCCGGCACAGTGCCGTGACCAGCACCGGAGACAATGGACTCGTGTCCGCTCCCGAACGCCGCTACGTCATCACCTTCGGCTGCCCCGACCGCACCGGCATCATCGCCCGGATCTCCGGGTTCCTCGCCGAGCACGGTGGTTGGATCGTCGAGGCCGCCTACCACACCGACCCCGACACGGGCTGGTTCTTCACGCGCCAGGTCGTCCGCGCGGACTCGCTGCCCTTCGACGCCGCCGAGTTGCGCGCTCGCTTCGCCGAGGTGGCCGCAGACCTGTCGGCGGACTCGAACTGGCAGGTCAGCGACACCGGCGAACGGCGCCGCGCGGTCGTGCTGGTCTCGAAGGCCGGGCACTGCCTGTACGACCTGCTCGGCCGCGTCGCCTCCGGCGAGCTGGACGTCGACATCGCCGCGGTGATCGGCAACCACGCGTCGCTGGGCGACATCACCCGCGCGCACGGCATCCCGTTCCACCACGTGCCCTTCCCGAGCGGCGACCCGGACGGCAAGGCCGAGGCGTTCGAGCAGGTCCGCAAGCTCGTCGGCGAGCACGACCCGCACGCGGTGGTGCTGGCCAGGTTCATGCAGATCCTGCCCGCTGAGCTGTGCCGCGAGTGGGCGGGCCGGGCGATCAACATCCACCACAGCTTCCTGCCGTCGTTCATCGGCGCGAAGCCGTACCACCAGGCGCACACCCGGGGCGTGAAGCTGGTCGGCGCGACCTGTCACTACGTGACGGCCGATCTCGACGCGGGCCCGATCATCGAGCAGGACGTGATCCGCGTCGACCACGGCGACTCGGTCGAGGACATGGTCCGCAAGGGCCGCGACATCGAGAAGGTCACGCTGGCCCGCGGGCTGCGGTGGCACCTGGAAAACCGCGTCCTGGTGCACGGCAACCGCACAGTGGTGTTCTGAGCGGCTGCCGCGCACCCGGCGGGGTCACGCGCCGATGGTCGAGGCGTCGATGACGAACCGGTAGCGCACGTCGGAGTTCTCGACGCGCTCGTAGGCCTCGTTGACCTTGTCGGCCGAGATCGTCTCGATCTCCGCGCCGATGCCGTGCTGCGCACAGAAGTCCAGCATCTCCTGCGTCTCGGCGATCCCGCCGATCATCGACCCGGCCAGCACCTTGTTGCCGCCGAGCAACGAGAACGCGTTGTAGGACAGCGGCTCGCCGGGCGCGCCGACGTTCACCATCGCGCCGCCGACCCGCAGCAGGCTCAGATACGCGTCCACCGGCAGCTTGGCCGACACGGTGTTGAGGATGACGTCGAACTTGCCCCTCAGCACCTCGAACGTCGACTCGTCACTGGTCGCGTAGTACGCAGACGCGCCGAGTTTGAGGCCGTCCTCCTGCTTCTTGAGGCTCTGGCTCAGCACCGTCACCTCGGCGCCCATCGCCGCGGCGAGTTTGACGGCCATGTGCCCGAGACCGCCGAGGCCGATCACGGCGACCTTCTTGCCCGGTCCGGCGCCCCACTGGCGCAGCGGCGAGTAGGTGGTGATGCCCGCGCAGAGCAGCGGCGCGGCGACGTCGAGGCTGATGCCCTCCGGGATCCGGCAGACGAAGGCGTCCTTCACGACGATCTGGTTGCTGTAGCCGCCGTAGGTGTTCTCGCCGTCGAAGCCGACGCCGTTGTACGTCTGGACGTTGCCCTTGACGCAGAACTGCTCGGTGCCGGCCCGGCAGTACTCGCACTCGCCGCAGGAGTCGACCATGCAGCCGACCCCGACGCGGTCGCCGACCTGGTACTTCGTGACGTCCGAGCCGACCGCTGCGACGACGCCGGCGATCTCGTGGCCGGGCACCATCGGGAAGATCGCCTGGCCCCAGTCCTCCTTGGCCTGGTGGATGTCGCTGTGACAGATACCCGCGTAGGCGATGTCGATCAGCACGTCGTTCGGACGCAGGTCCCGGCGCTCGATCGTGGTCGGGGCAAGCGGCGCGCCCGGCGCCGGAGCGGCGATGGCGTGCGTCGTCGTGCTCATGGAACCCTCCAAGGTGAGTACTGTTGCGATGGGGCCTCCTTGTAAGAGCCCTCTTACATGCTGACGTAAGAGGGCTCTTACATATTCCGAACGAAAGATGTGATCCAGGTCATGGGCGGGAAGTACCACCACGGCGACCTCCGCGCCGAACTCATACGCGTCTCACTGGACCTGATCGCCGAGCAGGGCCTCGCCGGGTTCTCCGTCGCGCAGGTCGCGAAGCGGGCGAAGGTCAGCCCCGGCGCGCCTTACCGGCACTTCCCGACGCGCGAGAGCCTGCTCGCCGAGGTCGCCTGCCACATCGCCTGCCAGCTGGCCGACCGTGTCAACGACGCGATCGCCACCCACGACGACCCGGTGGACGCGCTGGCCGCCGCCGCGGGCACCTACACCCGGTACCTGATCGAGCGCCGGGCCGGGATGCACATCATCTACGCCGACGGGCTCCACGAATCCGGCAACGAGGAGCTGATCGAGCAGACCCGGCGGCTGACCGACCAGTTCCTGATGCTGTGCCTGACCGTCGCCCCCGACCCGCCGACGGCGCTGGAGCTGATGGAGCAGCTGTTCACCCAAGCCCATGGCTACGGCACGTTCCACCTCGACGGCGTCTTCGTGAAGCACGGCTACTCGGTGGACCTGACGGTGCGGAAGTCCGCCGAAGCCGCGCGGATGGCGATCGCGGGCCGGATGGCGCGCTAGCTTGGACCCATGGGGACTACGAACGCGACACTCGACGCCACGGTCATCGACTCCCTCGACGCGCTGCGCGAACTGCTCGGCGAGGCAAAGGAAACCACACAGCGCAAGATCATCGACCGGATCGACGAACACGCCAGGACGTTGATCGCCCACTCGCCGTTCGTGCTGCTCGCGACGTCGGCGCCGGACGGCAGCTGCGACGTCTCCCCGCGCGGCGACCCGGCGGGATCGGTGCTGGTACTGGACGACAAGACGCTGGTGCTCGCGGACCGGCCGGGCAACAAGCTCATCGACAGCTTCCGGAACATCCTCGGCAACCCGCACGCCGGGCTGCTGTTCCTCGTGCCGGGGATGAACGAGACGCTGCGCGTCAACGGCCGCGCCACCCTGGTGTCCGACGCGCCGTTCTTCGACGACCTGGTCGTTCAGGGCAAGCGCCCGAAGCTGGCCGTGGTGATCGAGGTCGAGCAGCTGTACATGCACTGCGCCAAGGCTTTCCTGCGGGCGTCGCTGTGGAAGCCGGAGACCTGGCCGGAGCGCACGACGCTGCCGACGCTGGGCACCATCCTGCGGGACCACGCGAAGCTGGACACCCCGGCCGAGACGCTCGACGAGGGCCTCGACCACCGCGCCCTCCACGAGCAGTACTGACCCAGCCTGAAGCGCCGTGAAGGCCTCCTTACCAGCGCTCAACGCTGTGAAGGAGGCCTTCACGGAACGCCGGGACTACTCGGCGATGCGGACCAGCATTTTGCCGGTGTTGGCGCCCGACAGCAGGCCGAGGAACGCGTCCGGCGCGTTGCGGATACCGTCCACAAAGGTCTCCGAGTACTTGAGCTGCCCGGAGGCGACCAGCGGCGCGACCTCGGCGACGAACTGTTCCTGCAGCCCGAAGTGGTCCAGCACCAGCAGGCCGCGCATGGTGAACCGCTTGGCGATGATCTGCCCGAGGTTGCGCGGCGCCGGGGTCGGCTCGGTCGCGTTGTACTGCGAGATCATCCCGCACACCGCGATGCGCCCGTGCAGGTTGATGACGTCGATCGCGGCCTCGAGGTGTTCGCCGCCGACGTTGTCGAAGTAGACGTCGATGCCTTCCGGCGCCGCAGCACGCAGCTGCTCGACGACCGGGCCGTCCTTGTAGTTGAACGCGGCGTCGAAGCCCAGCTCCTCGACGAGATAGCGGACCTTCTCCGCGGAACCCGCCGAGCCGATGACCCGCTTCGCGCCCTTCAGCTTCGCGAGCTGGCCCACCAGCGAGCCGACCGCGCCCGCCGCGCCGGACACGAACACCGTGTCCCCGGCCTTGAACTCCGCGGACTCCAGCAGCCCGGAGTACGCCGTCAGGCCGGGCATGCCCAGCACACCCAGGTACGCCGACAGCGGCGCGACCGACGCGTCCACCTTCACCGCGTGCTTGGCGTCCACGACGGCGTGCGTGCGCCAGCCGTACTGGTGCAGCACGTGGTCGCCCGGCTTGAAGGTGTCCACAGTGGACTCGACGACCTCGCCGACGGCGCCGCCGGTCATGGCCTTCCCGACCTCGAACGGCGGCGCGTAGGACTTCACGTCCCGCATACGGCCCCGCATCGCCGGGTCGACGCTCATCACGAGGTTGCGCACCAGGAGCTGTCCCTCGCCGGGGGACGGGATCTCGGTGTCCACGATCTCGAAGTTGTCGAACGTCGGGACACCGTGCGGACGCGAGGCGAGCCGGATCTCGGTCGCCTGAGTGGGAGCGTTCACCGTCGAACTCCTAAAGGCCTGGGGGTCAAGCGGGGCGGACGCCCCGATTACCTCCGGTCCAACGAGCCAACCGGGGCGCGCATTCCGATTGTGTCGACCGCTACACGATCCGGCTACACGATCTCGGCGAGCTTCGCGAGCACGCCGTCGTAGATCCGCTGCAACCCGCCGGGCGCGAACGTCTTCTCGAAGAAGCCGCCGATGCCGCCGGCACCGTCCCAGCTGGTCTGGATACGGACGACGCTGCGCTCGCCCGCCTCGGTGACCGTCCACGTGGTGACCATGCTGGAGTTCGCGTCGGTCTCGACCAGCGTGCCGGGCTTCGGCTCGGTCACCGTCGCCGCGACGTTCCGGACCCGCTTCGACGTCGCCTGCAGCTTCCAGCTCGCCTGGGTGCCCGCGCCGACGCCACCCTCGGTGACCTCGTAGTCGCGGTAGTGCTCGGTGAGCAGCTTGGGGCGTGTTTCGGCGTAGTCCGCGACGAGTTCGCGCACCTTCTCGGCAGGCGCGTCGATCGTCCGTTCCGCGGTGGCCGTGACCTTACCCATCTCGCTCCTCACTCCAGATTTACGGCGTTGACAACGTCACCCTTGCACACCCGTCCCAGAAAGCAATGAACGGACCATTCATCGTGAATTTCACGACGAACGGTCCGTTCATTTTCCGTGAGCGGCACCACTTCCGCAGCGGCTAGAGGCCCTGCTTCGCAAGCCAGTCCTTCGCGACGTCGCCCGCCTGCTCGCCGTCGGCGTCGACCCGCTTGTTCAGCTCGCGCATGACGTCGGTGCTGAGCTTCGCGCTGACCGCGTTGACGACGTTCGCGAAATCGGCACCGCGCTCGTCGATCACCTTCTTGTTGACCGCGGGCACGACGTTCTCGGTCGGGACGATGGTCAGATCGTCCTTCAGCGCCACGAACTGCGGGTCACCCACGAGCGGGCTCACCGAGTCGACCGGGATCACCGTGACGGCGCCCGATTTGAGCTGTTCGACCCGGGGACCGGCCTCCTGCACCGTCTGGAACGTCGCGTTCAGCTTGTAGGTCTCGGTGAAACCGCGGAAGCACGGCAGCCGCTTCTCGCATTCCGGCGGACCGGCCAGGACGACCTTGTCCAGCTTCTCCAGGTCACTGATCGACGCGATGCCCTTCGACTTCGCGACGTCGGCCTTCACGATGTAGGTGTTCTTGTTCTCCGCCGGCGCGTAGTTCAGCAGCTTGACGCCCGCGGGCTCGAACAGCTTCGCGAGCTGCTCGTGCTCGGCGGCCGAGTCCTTGGCCGCGGTCGCGCCGAACCCGGTCGAGATGGCCGCGCCCTGGTACTCCGGGATGAACTGCAGCTCACCGGACTTCAGCGACGGGTAGATCAGCTCCCGCGAGCCCAGGTTGAGCTTGCGGCTCACCGGATAGCCCTTGGCCTCCAGCGCGTGGGCGTAGATTTCGGACAGCACCAGGCTGTCGGTGAAGTTGAAGGACGCGACGACGATCGGCGCGCCGCCCTTGCTCGGTGCGGACGGCTGGTCGCTGCCACCCCCACAGGCGGTCACGCCGAGCGCGGCGGCGGCAAAGACCGCGGCTACCCGGGCTACTCGTGTCCAGCGCACGTGCACACTCCTCAATCACTCGAACAGAGGATTCGAACCTAGCTCCGGGCACCGACAGAAACCACATACTGGGAGCACTTGCGGGAGAATTCTCACGAAGCGGAATTTCCCGACCCGAACGGGGTAAGGTCGGCCAGTGCTCGTGTCTTCCGTGGCCCCGTTCGCGGCCGAGGGCGGGCGGCCGATCTTCGAATGGCGCTGGGTCGAGCGCAACGCGGACGCCATCGTCACGCGGCTTCTCGAACACGTCTCGCTGACCGCCGCCGCGCTCGGCATCGGACTCGTCGTCTCGCTCGCGCTTTCCGTCGTGTCACTGCGTTACCGGTGGTTCTACTCGGTGACGCTCGGCACCACGGGCGCGCTGTACGTCATCCCCAGCCTCGGCGCGTTCGCCGTGCTGGCACCGATTTTCGGGATCCTTTCGTACGCCACCGTGGTGATCCCGCTGGCGACGTACACGTTGCTGATCCTCATCCGCAACATCGTGACCGGCGTCGACCAGGTGCCCAAGGAAGTCCGCGAAGCCGCGATCGGCATGGGCTTCACGCGCTCGCGGCTGCTGTGGCAGGTCGAACTCCCGCTCGCGCTGCCCGTGGTGATCGCCGGGCTGCGCGTCGCCGCGGTGACGACGATCGGGCTCGTCACCGTCACCTCGATCCTCGGCAAGGGCGGGCTCGGGTACTTCATCCTCGCCGGGATCCGGACGACGATCCCGAACCCGACGCCGATCATCGTCGGCATCGTGCTGTCGGTGGCGCTCGCGGTCGCCGTCGACCTGCTGTTGTGGCTGAGCGAGCGCGCGCTGGCGCCGTGGGCACGGAAGGTGCGGGCCCGATGAACATCCTCGACCAGCTGAACGACTGGCTCGCCGCACCGGACCGCTGGAGCTGGACGGTCCCCGCCGGAATCCCCTACCGGACGCTGGAACATCTCCGGTTCTCGTTGCTGGCGCTGGCGATCGCCGCGGTGCTGACGATCCCGCTCGGCGCGTGGCTCGCGCACTACCGGCGCGCGCCGTTCCTGGCGACCAGCGCGATGAACATCAGTCGCGCGATCCCCAGTTTCGGGCTCATCATCCTGTTCTGGTTCCTCGCGAGCCGCTGGGGCGCGGACACGCGGTTCTGGCCGCTGCTGCTCGCGCTCGTCGCATTGGCTTTGCCGCCGCTGTTCACGAACACGTATGCGGGTGTCGTGGCGCTGGAACAGGACGTCGTCGACGCCGCACGCGGAACGGGTTACCGCGAGTGGCAGATCATGCTGCGCCTGGAACTTCCGCTCGCGTCGCCGGTCATTCTCGCGGGCGCGCGGGTGTCGTTCCTCCAGCTGATCGCCACCGTCGCGATCGGCGCCATCGTGAACGACGGCGGCGGGCTCGGACGGTACATTGTGGACGGTTTCGCGCAGGGCGTGTCCGGCCGCGGCGAGATTCTCGGCGGCGCGATCGCCGTCATCGTGCTCGCACTTGTCTGCGAAGGCGTCTTCACGCTGCTTCAGCGCTTCGCCACTCCGCGCGGTCTCGCACTCCAGAACGCTTCGCGGTCCGAGAGCTGACGCGGTGGTCCGTGAAGGCCTCCTTCACAGCGTTGAGCGCTGTGAAGGAGGCCTTCACGGAACGACCTACTCGACGAGCAGGATCCAGTACTGGTCACCGTCGAGGACGTGGTTGTCGAAGGTGAAGCGGTCTACGACGGCGTTGAGTATCCGTGAGGCGTCCGAAAGGGTCGGCTGGACGGCATAGCCCTGACCGTGCGGCGTGTTCGGCGGCTTCGCGTTCGCGCCTTGCGTGGTGCTGTTGAACGGATACACGAAGCAGTCGTTGGTCCTGCCGTCCGGACGGTCGCGGTAGCCCGGCCCCCAGTGCTCGACGCAGGAATTTTCGGCTCGCGTCCGGTTGGCGTTCTGGGCCGCCGTGTCGTAGTAGAGACGCGTCAGCGGTGGCTTGCGGTCCGCGCTGTTCCAGTGATAGCGGCCCGGCACGAAGTCTCCCTGGGCGAGCCCGGGGTAAGTCGAGCGGTAGTTGTGCATCGCCTGGGCGATGAACGAAGCCGCGTCCTTGAACGAGGGTTCCTTGGTGTCGAGCAGGAACTTGGCGATCACCGGGAAGACGCAGTCGCTGCCCAGCACGTACGAGGAAGACAGCTTCCGCGCGACGTCGCACCGGAGGGTGACCTTGAGCGGCGTGTCTTCCACACGTTCGGTGTCGTCCGGATCCACGACGAAGAAATGACGCGCATGGAGATACGAAGTGCGTTTCTCGGCTTTGGTGCGCGGGGCGTCCGCCGGGTTCGGCGCGTCTTCACCGTGCATCGTGAGCACCTGGAAGTCGACGGGCTCGTCCTTCCATTCGGCGATGCTCTTGTCCATCTCGCTGTTGGACTCATCGCAGTACGCCGTGCCCTTGTTCACTTTGCCGCAGGAAATTCCGATCCCGATTTGCGTACTCGCCGGAATATCCCTGATGCTCCAGTCGTAAAGCTTGTGCATCACGACGGCACGCCGTTGTTCGGGCTGCAGGTTGAAGATCACGGTGACCCGGACGCTCGCGCTGCCGACGACCGGGCAGTTCGCCTCCGGACAGGCGTAACGCTGGTAGCGCAGGTTGGTCATCTTGCACGCGGCGAGCCGGTTCTTCACCACGTAACCGCTGCCGGCACGCGGATCGGGATGGCATTCGTCGAAGGTCACCGGCTCCGGTTTGTTCGACTGCCAGGACTTCGTGGTGATCTCGTCCTCGGGGAGCGCCGGCGCGTCCGGCTGGATCGCCAGTGCGGCCGGGAGCTTGCGAAGATCCTGATCCAGGGGAATGTTCAGCCCGTCCGGGAATTCGCGGAGAATCCCCACCGAGCGGTCGTGCTTGGTCTTGGCCGGAGCCGCCTGGGCGACACCGGTGAGCGAGAGCGCCGTGAGTATCGCGAAGGACAGACTGAGGGCAGTACACACCCGTCTTCGAAAACGCATTTTTCTCCCCATTCACGCTGCGAAACGTGCCTCGACCCAACCACGTTATCGGCCAGGTTCACCCAGGTCACTCCAGCGACTGGACGGACAGCGTTGGTCCCGGCGGCCACCCGATCGGGCGGTGGGATTCTCACTTCGCTGATTCGCACCCTACGATCCGTGCGCAAACAGCTCCGAGGGGTGACTACGCGTGAGGAACAAGCCCAACCCGCGGAAGCGGCTGCTCGGCCGCAAGCTCCAGCGGCTGCGGGAGGACACCGGGATGACACAGGCGGAGGCCGGTGAGCCACTGCGCTTCAGCACGAGCAAGCTGAGCCGCATCGAACTCGGCCATCTGCCGAAGTACAACGAGTTCCTGGCGCTGCTCGACCGCTACGGCGTCATCGTCTCCGACTACGACGGCTGGGTCCGCCAGTATGACCGCGCCCTCGAGAAGGGCTGGTGGCACGCCTACGGTCTGAACGACAAGGGTTACGTCCCCCTGGAAGCTGACGCCGATGAGGTCCGCACTTATCAGCTCAGCTACATCCCCGGACTTCTGCAGACCGAGCCCTGGATGCGTGCGGCCTTCGCCTGCGCGAGGATGCCGCTGCCGCCGCGCAGGCAGCAGAACGAGATCGCCGTTCGGCTGCGTCGCCAGGAACGGCTCATCAGCGACAATCCGCTTACCCTGCACGCGATCGTTGACGAGTCCGTTCTTTGGCGCCGGGACTTGCCGTCCGCGGAGATGCGGCAGCAGTTGGAACATCTCATCGAGTGCGCTGCCCTCCCCAACGTCACGCTGCAGATCATCTCGCTCGACTTCGGGATCCATCCCGGCAGGGACGGCGGTTTCACCGTGCTGAGCTACCCCAGTTTCGGCGAACCGGACATCGCCTTCGTCGAGCACGGTATCGGCGCCATGCAGTTTGAGAAGGAGCACGAGGTCAAACCTGCTAGGCTGGCTTTCGACCACCTTGCGGATCTGGCCTTCGACGAGGAGGACTCGATCCGACTGATCCAGCGGGTGATTGCCGAGACCTGATTCGGAGCGAGGACGTGGATCTGACCAACGCCTCATGGCGTAAGAGCAGTCACAGCTCCGGCGAAGGCGCCAACGGCGACTGCGTCGAGATCGCGTTCGTCTCTGGTCTCGTAGGTGTCCGCGACTCGAAAGCTCCGACCGCAGGCACACTCGCCGTCTCCGCGAAGGCGTGGCGGCATCTCGTCGCCACCTGCCAAGGTTGACTGCGATGAAGTGGCGCAAAAGCAGTTACAGCTCCGGCGAAGGCGCCAAAGGCAACTGCGTCGAGGTCGCTTTCACCTCGAACGCCGTCGCGGTCCGCGACTCGAAAGCGCCCGCGTCCGGCACGCTCGCGGTCTCACCGAAGGCGTGGCGGCATCTCGTCGACGGCCTGTGAGCGCGCCATCGAACCCCTCGCCCACGCGATAGCCCAGCTCGACTCGTCCGATCCCGCCGAGCGGCTCGCGGGCGTCCACGCCATCGCGGAACTCGCCCAAGAACGCCTCGGCGAAGGCCGCGAAGCGTGCCTCGACCACCTTCGCGCCTACCTCCGCCGCCCCCACGACCGGACCACCACCGAGGTAACCATCCGCGACGCCATCCGCCGCCACCTCGGCCCCTGACCCCGGGTGCCACAGTCCGACGTCGCGAACGCTCCGTTGGAGACGCTGAACGTCGCGAACGCGTCGTTCGCGACGTGCGCCCCGCCGACGACCACCCGCTCCGTACGGCACTAAAGTCCATAAAGGACACTCGGGACTCAGGTGAGCGCGCTTGCCGCGAAAATGGGTGGCCCCTGGCGGGGAGGCGCCGCAGGATGGGCCCATGCGACGACAGTTCAGTGGGCCCGCCGATCTCCGTGCCATGCAGGAGCTGACGCAGCGCATCTGGACCCCCGAAAGTTCCGTTCACATCGGCGACCTCTCCTGGCAGCGCTACCAAAGCACCGGCCGCGAAGCCGAATGGCCGACCGCGATCTGGGCCGAGAACGACACCACCCTCGCCTGGGGCTGGGTGACGCTCCCCGGCGAGCTCATGCTCCAGGTCGACCCGGCCCGGCCCGACCTCGCCACCGAAGTCCTCACCTGGTTCGCCGAGGTCGCCACCTCACCCACGCTGACCGTCACGATCGTCGACGCCGAGAAACACGTGAGCACCGCTCTCGAAGCGGACGGGTACTCTCGCGAAGAGAGAGCAGTGTTCGAGACGTACATGTCACGCGACCTCGACGACCTGCCGGAACCTGTTGTGCCACAAGGGTTTCACCTCCGCCCCTGCACGGCTGACGATCTCGCGCGACGCGTCGAGGTGCACCAGGCCGTCTGGCATCCGTCGCGGGTGACCGAGGAGAGCTACGCGAACGTCATGCGTGCCTGGCCGTATCGCGCGGATCTCGACTGGATCGTCGAGGCGCCCGACGGCGACTTCGCCGCCCAGTGCCTGATCTGGCACGACGACCACAACGGCGCGGGCGAACTCGAACCCGTCGGCACCGACCCTCGCTATCGGGGCAAGGGCCTCGGCCGCGCGGTCTGTCTCGCCGCGTTGCACGCGCTGCGCGCGGCCGGCGCCCACCAGGCCGTGGTCTACCCGGTGATCGGCCATCCGAAGTCGGTGGGCGCCGTGCCGCTCTACGCGTCGATGGGCTTTCGGGCTCACGCCCGTTCGGCGACCTGGGTCAAGCGCCGGTTGACCGCCCCGTAGTCGACTCCGCCGGCAGTGGTTTCGTACGTGCCCTTCGTGAGCAGCTCGGTGGTCGCGCGCGCCGCGACGACGTAGGCCGCTTGGGCGATCGCGCCGCCGAGGCTGACGCGGACCGCCCCGGCCTCGGCAAATTCCGCAACGGTCGGCGCGCCAGGGAAGGCCATGACCGCCACCGGCAACGGGCCCGCGACGAGCTTGGCGATCGCGTCGAGATCCACCAGCCCCGGCACGAACAGGCTGTCCGCACCCGCCTTGGCATAGCGGGACGCGCGGTCCAGCGCCGCGTCGACCCGGACGTCGAGAGGTCCTTCTCCCGCAAGGAAAAGATCGGTCCTGGCATTGATCCAGATCTTGACGCCGAGGCGCTCCGCCGCGGCGCGGGCGGCCGCGAGCCGTTCGGCCTGCTCGGCGGGTTCGAGCAGGGTGGCGCCGATGCGGTCTTCGATGTTCACGCCGACGGCACCCGCCTTGACCACGGCCTCGGTCGTCGCGGCGAGGTCCTCGGGAGCGGGTCCGTATCCGGCTTCGATGTCCGCGGAGACGGGGATCCCGGCCACCGCCGTGATGCGTTCGACCACTCCGGCGGCGCGCTCCGCACCGAGGTCGGCGGCGTCGGGAACACCGAGCGACCAGGCGACTCCGGCGCTGGTGGTCGCGATCGCCGGGGCACCGGCGTCGGCGATGACGACCGCCGACGCGGCGTCCCACGCATTCGGCAGCAGCAGTGGTTCGACCGGCCGGTGCAGCGCCGCGAACGTTGCGGCGTAGCGGTTCTGTGTTTCGAGGTCCATGTCCGGTTCTTTCGACGTGTCTGCGGGGAAAGTTCGCACCGGCACCCCCAGCGCCGGTGACGAGACCAGCATCCCGTCGGCACCGCACCGAGTCCGGCCGTATCCGGACATGACGGCCGGAAATTGTCGGTGGTGCCGCGTATGAAGGAGCCGTGACCACTTACTCCGCCGTAGTCACCACCGGGATCTACTGCCGGCCGGGCTGCGGCTCGAAACCGCTCGCCCGCAACATCCGCGTCTTCGAGAACGCCGCCGCGGCGGAGGCGGCCGGTTTTCGAGCCTGTCTGCACTGCCGTCCGTATCGCGTGGCCGGGCCGATCGGTTCGGACACTCCCGAGCTGGTGTGCCGCGCGGTCCGGATGATCATCGACGGCGCGCTCGACCACGATGGCACCGAGGCCGCGCTCGCCGAACGCGTCGGCCTTTCGGCGCGGCACCTGCGCCGGTTGTTCCTGCAGCATCTGGGTGCCAGTCCGGATCAGCTGGCCCGGTCGCGTCGTGCGCATTTCGCCCGGCGCCTGCTCGATGACAGCGATCTCACCGTCCTCGACGTCGCCTTCGCGTCCGGCTTCGGCAGCTTGCGGCAGTTCAACCGGGCGATGCGCGAGGTGTTCCACGCCTCGCCGACAGACCTGCGCAACCGGCGCCGCAAGGCCGATCGGCTCGTCGCGGACGGCGGACTGACCCTGCGATTGCCGATCCTGCCCGGCTACGACTGGAGCGCGATCCGCGCGTTCCTCGCCGCTCGCGCGGTCCCCGGCGTCGAATCGGTGGAGGAGGAAACGTATCGCCGCACGGTCACCCTCGACGGCGCGCCAGGACTGCTGGAAATCCTGCCGGGCACCGCGGATCACCTGCTGCTACGCGCACATCTGCCGTACTGGTACGGGCTGATCCACGTCGTCGACAGGGTCGGCCAGCTCCTGGGCCTCGACACCGACCAGGCAACGGCGGCCACCGAGCTGCGTGGCGACCCGCGGCTCGGCCTTCTCGTCCGGCTCCGTCCGGGGCTGGCCGTGCCGGGTACGTGGAGCCCGTTCGAGGTCGCCGTGCGGGCCGTCCTGAGCCGCGGCCGCGAAGCCGGCGAAGCGACGTCCTGGCTGGGCCGGATCGTGCGGGAGCTGGGCACCCCGGTCCCCGGCCTGCCCGGCGAACTCACCCACACGTTCCCCGACCCGGCCACCGTCGACGCCGCACGTCTGACCGGCCTCGGGCTCCCAGCTGGGGCCGCCTCCGCGATCGCGGCCGTCGCCACCGCCGTGTGCGGCGAGGACACTCCGCTACGGCACGGCGCGCGGGCGTCGGAGCTGGCGGAAGTCCCCGGTCTCGACCCCGAGCTGGCACAGCTGATCGCGTACCGCCTCGGGGACCGCACGGCGTTCCCGGCCGCCGATCCCGCGCTCAAGGCCGCGCTCACCGAGCTGGGTGTCACGCGGGATCTCGGCGGGCAACCGTGGTCCGCCCTCGCCGCGACTCATCTGATCCGCCACGGTGACACCCTCCGCCCACCCAGCCAAGGAGTACACAATGGACAGTTAGCCTAGTTCACCCGGCGGAACCAGCCGCGTCTGCTCGCGTTCCGGGGTTTCCTGGCCACGGTGTAACTGATCGGCCCGCTCAGCCGGGACGCCGGTCCGGTGGCGGGCGCCGCGGTGATGAGGAGCTGACGCCGTCCGAGGCCGGGACTGTCGATCCGCAGGCCACGGGTGCGGTCAAGGGCACGCGGGCTGACCACGCCGTTGAGCTCGCAGGCGGCCAGCAGCAGGTCGCCTGCTTCCCGGTCGAGGTCGGCTTCCTGGGACATCACCCGGATGCCCGCGAAGTCCTGCCAGGTACACGCCAGATCGAGCAGCCGGGTGAGCTCGCCGAGCTCGGTCGGTTCGCCCTCCCAGAGGATGATCACGTGCTCGATCTTCTCGGTGTGCCGATTGGCGGGCAGGCCGCGAGGCCGCCCCGTCGGCAACACCGGGACGCCGAGTTCACCGAAGCAGCCTTCCTCCGGGCAGCGGACGTCGTCGAGGGTGAAGCAGTCGCGGCACAACGTGAACCGGCACGACTGGCATTGCCTGCCGATCGGGTTGGTCACCGTCATCCGGTGCTCCCGCACGAGCACGTGGCCGGAGTACCAATAGGACTGACAGCGTGCGCACTCGGTCGCGATCGGCGCGAAGTAGGGATTGCCGCGTTGTGCGTCGGTGACTGGCTCGACGATGTTCGCGTCCGGAGTCCGGGTCGCGCGCAGCAGCGGCAGCGCCCACCGGAACGCGGCGGCCGACCTCCCGTACGTCCTGAGGTACCGCAGGATCACGTCGACGGCCGAGCCGAAGCGTCCCTGGTCCCACAGCCGGTCGACCTCGTCGGTCAGCCCGAGGACCGGCAGGATGTCCTCGGGAAACCGGAACGCCTCGACGTCGTTCTGCGCCACGTCCGGCACCGTAAGCCTCACGCGCTGGGAACGGTCCCGGCGCGACCGGTTCAGGTCAACGTCGTGAGGTCGTCGAAGTACGACTCGCGCAGATGCCCGACCAGCGTCTCGACGTCCGGGCCGAGCGGACGGTCGACGAGCGCGGGCGGGACGATTCCGGTCAGCCATGCATATGCCGCACGCAGCCCGAGCGGCGCGGGCGTCTCGCGAAGATGGTGCGCCTGCACGCCCGCGATCAGCTCGCACGCCGTGATCGCGAACAGATGCGCCGCGGCCGCCCGCGTCTGTTCCCCAGCAGCCCACGCAAACGCTTGCACGTCCTCCTGGCCTGCCGAGGTGTCCATCGAGCCGAGCGTCGCCGGAGCCGCCAGCCGTCGCAGCGCGTGCAGCTCCCCGACGGCCCGTTTGTGCAACGGCACCAGCCCCGCCTGCGGTCCCGGATCGACGGCGAGCTGCGGCGGCAGACCGCTGAACCGCTCGTCGAGCAGCCGGTTCATCCGCTGCACGGAGACCTCGCCGAGGTGCACCAGCGCGGCCGAGACGGCGTCCATCCGCAGGCCAAGCTCGACCGCGTGGAACCCGGTCGTCGGCACGAACTCGCCGTCGAGGAACGCGGGCGAGTCGGTCGGGTCCTCCCGCCAGCGCCGGAGCGCGGCGGCGAGATCGCTGTTCACCCGGTCCGCGTGGGTGATCGCGCGCGGACCGACCCGCACCGAGACCGGCGCCTGCACGACCCCGGCCCGCACCGACGAGCCGGTGATCAGCATGTCCAGCTCATGCATCAACGTGTACCGATGGTCGTCGCCACGAGCGAGTTTCGGCTCGTAGACATCGCGGGGCGCACCCAGGACGTCGATCGTGATCGCCGCCGCCAACGTCTGCAAGTCGACAAGTTGCTGGGTCTCGCCCCAGGTACGCGCCGCGTGCACGATCGCGAGCGGCGACCCCTGGATCAGCGTCGCGCCCTCCTTCGGGCCCAGCACATAAGGCTCGACGCCGCGCCGCGCGAGGGCGTCCGCCGCCGGGGTCTCGACGCCGTCCTCCAGCACCGTTCCGATGCCCAGGAACGTCTGGAAGGCATGGGAAAGCGGGATGATCTCGCCCGCGCTGCCGAGTCCCGAACGCGGCACGGCCGGGATGAACCGGTCGTTGATCCGGTCGGCGAGGAACCGCGCCAGCTCCGGGCTCGCCCCGGCGTCCGGGCGCAGCACGTCGCGCAGGCGCGCCACCAGCAGCATCCGGACGTCGTCCTCCGGCAGCCACGGCGGGCCGCCGACCGCGCGTCCGATGAGCAGATTTCGTTGGTGCCCGGCTTGTTGTTCTGGTGACAATTTATGGGTGGCGAGCCGGCCCATGCCGGTGTTCACGCCGTACACGGGCCTCGGCGACGACGCCAGCGCGGCCAGCATCCGCGCCCGGTTCTCCGCCATCGCGTCGAGCAGTTCGGGCGCGAGTTCGATCCGCTCCTCGATGTCGAGCGGGTGGATGTCGTCGTGGCTTGTGATGATCATCGGTACGGCAGCATCGTGCCGACGTCGGCGGCTTCGGCTCTGGTCAGGATCAGGTGCGCCACCGCCAAATCCGTTGTGGACAGTCCGCGGTGCCAGAACAGGATGCGCTCGTCGTCGTTCTCCCGCCCGGGTTTCGTGCCCGCGACAATCTCGCCGATCTCGGCGTGCATGGTTTCCGCGGTGAGCAGCCCGGCACTGACCTGCGGCCGCAGCGCGCCGAACCGGTGATCGCCCGAGCGGGACTCGCGCCAGTTGTCGACGACGACCTTGTCCACGGCGTCGAGGATCGTCAGCTCCAGCGCGCTGATCGTGCCGTACGGCACCAGGAACGTTCCGGGACGCAGATATTCCTTACGCACCAATGCTTCCGGCTCGGTCAGCCGCGACGCTTCAACGAGGATGTCCGCGCCGTCGAGCGTCTCCTCCGCGCTCGCGCAGACGCGCACGTCCTTGCCGAGGTGTTCCGACAGCCGCCGCCCGAAGTCCTCTCGCGACTCGGGCCGCTTGCTGGTCACGCGGATCTCGGCGAAGTCGAATGTCTCGTCCAGCAGGACGACGTTCCACCACGCGGTGCCCCGAGCGCCGATGTGCCCGAGCACCCTCGAATCCGGGCGCGCCAGGTACTTCGCCCCCACCGCCGTCATCGCGCCGGTGCGCGCCTCGGTGATCATGGTGCCGTCGACGATCGCGCGCGGCATCCCGGTATCCGGGTCGAGCAGCAGGATCAGCGCCATCTCGCTCGGCAGCCCGCGCTCGAAGTTCGCGACGAAGTCGCCGACGACCTTCACGCCGCTCACGTGCTTGTCCGTCAGGCTGCCGCGCAGGACGTTGAAGTGCCCCTTGCCGCCGTTGTCCGGCACGAGATGGGTCCGCGGCTCGAAGACGACGCGGCCGCGGCCGTGATCACCCAGCACGTCCTCGACCGCGCCGACGATGTCGGCATGGGTGATGCCGAGCGTGTCGATGTCGGCACCGGAGAGATACCGCAGCCAAACGCTCATGCAACTGGGCGGCCGAGACCCTCGATCACCTCGGCACCGGGCAACGCGGCGAGCGCGGCGCCGGAGATCAGCAGCTTGCTGCCCCGGATCCCGCTGCCGATGACCAGCTCCGGTGCGTCGGCCACGGCCTTGTCGATCAGGATCGGCCAGTCCGCGGGGAGACCGACCGGGGTGATCCCGCCGTAGGCCATGCCGGTGAGTTCGACGGCTTCGTCCATCGGCGCGAAGGACGCCTTGCGGACGTCGAGACGGCGCTTGATCGTGCCGTTGACGTCGGCACGGGTGGTGGCGAGCACCATCGCCGCGGCGAACCGGACCTCCCCGGCGCGCTTACCGGCGACGACGACGCAGTTCGCGGACGCTTCCAGCGGGGAGCCGTAGGCCTCGCAGAAGGCGGCGGTGTCGGCCAGTTCGGGGTCGATCTCGGCGACGCCGATGGCGTCCGGATCGGCCAGCGAGGCGAGCGCCTTCGCGACGGGCTCGGCGAGCAGTTCGGTGCGAGTGGGGGCGGGAACGACGGTCAGGCTCCCGGCGATGGTCCAGGTCGTCACACCTCGAATGTAGCCGTGACGCGAAGCGTCTCCGCTGAGGGTGGTGGCGGGGGCAGGGCTGGGGTAGCCAATGGCTACCAGTTCCGGCCGCCGCGCTGGACCTCGATCAGCCGGGGCCGCACGTCCACCAGGTAGACGAGCGTGGCGGCCATCGCGGGCACCCAGAAGATCATCCCGGCGGTGTCCAGCCGGAACAGGGCCATCGCGAGGGTGCTGCCGCCGGTGATGAGCATCCAGATCGGCTTGGTCTTGCGATCCGCGGCCGAGTACGCGTCCGCTCGCTGGAGAAGCGCGTGAATGAAGGCGAAGAGCCCGACCGCTGCGCTGCCCCAGTGGACGACCCTCATGATCCATTCGGCGACTAGCACTGTTCCAGCTTACGGCAAACCGCCCGAACGGCTCAGTCCCCCGACGCCGACGCGGGCTTCGGGGGACTGAGCCGGAGCGGGCTCGTTACTTGTCGGCCTTCGGGGTGGCCGGCTTCTTCGCGGCCGGGCTCGTGGTGGTGCGGCGGGTGGTGCTGGCCGCACGCGGCGCGGTCTTGTTCGCGACCTTGCGGGTCACCGAGCGGGTCTCGTGGGCGACGTCGTCACCCAGGTCCTCGACGGCTTCGGCGGTGTCCGCGGCGACCTTCTTGACCGTGCGGGCGGTCTTCTCACCGGCGGAGCGGGTGCGCTTGGTGACCTTGGAGAGCACCTCGTCGACACGCTCGCGGGCCTCGGAGGTGGCGCCCTCGACGCGCTCCTGAGCAGTGCTCAAGGCGTCCTCGAGCTGCTCGATGGCCTTCTTGACCTGCGGCTGCGCGGTCAGCTTGTCCCAGGCTTCCTCGCCGGACTCGGCCAGCTTGTTGTACAGCTTGAGCGCGGCCTCGGTGTACTCGTCGATGATCTTGCGCAGCTCGGCCGGGTCGACCTTCTCGCGCAGGCTCTCGACGTCGGTCGGCAGGTCGGACAGGTTCTTGCGGGCGGTCTCGCTGCCCTCGGTCACCTTCTCCTTGGCCTTGGACACGGCGTCGGAAACGGCCTGGGTGGCGAGGTTGCCGGCGCCGAGCGCGGCGAGCAGCGGCGTGCGGACCTGGTCGATGGCGTTGTTGAGGGCCTTGCGGACGTCCTCGGTCTTCGGGGCGGTCATGCTGACTCCTTGGTGTCTTTGGTGCCTTCGGCGGCGGTAGGTGCTGGCTCTGGGGTCACGGTGGGCTCGGCGACTGGCCGGGAAGCCGAGTTTTCGCGACGGAAGGATTCGTAGACGTCGAGCAGGACCTGTTTCTGGCGTTCGGTCAGCTCGGCGTCGGCCCGGATCGCATCGCCGACCGGGCCGCCCGTCGGCAGGTCGAGGATGCCCGCCTGCACGTAGAGCGCTTCGGCCGAGATGCGCAGGCCCTTGGCGATCTGCTGGAGGATCTCCGCGCTGGGCTTGCGGACCCCGCGCTCGATCTGGCTCAGGTACGGATTGGACACTCCGGCGAGCTTCGACAGCTGGCGCAGCGAGATCTTCGCGTTGCTCCGTTGCTGGCGGATGTACTCGCCGATGTCGGAAGCGATGTCCGCGACCTTCTCCATCGGGCCGCCCGTACCAGGCTGGGTCCCACCGGTTTCTGCCATCCGGTCACCTCCTCGCGACGTTTTCCACGCTACGCGCCGGTGCTAGCTATTGCAAGCACTCTGCTTGCAACTATCGGGTGTGTTCGCGCTCACCCGCTACCGTGGGGACATGACAGGCATGGCGCGCCTGCGACGCCGCCTCGTCGAGCGGCTGCTCGCCGAGGGAGTGCTGCACGACCCGCGCTGGATCGCCGCGTTCCGTTCGGTGCCACGCCATGCCTTCCTGCCCCGGTTCTTCCTGCCGGTCGACGGCGGCTGGCGGGCCGTCGAACGCGGCGACCCCGGCTGGCGCGAGCGCGTCTACTCCACCGACGTCCTGGTTACCCAGCTGGACGACGATCCGAACCGCTGGGAGCTGGCGCGCGAGTCGGGGCCGGTTCCCGGGACGCCGACGAGTTCGTCGAGCATGCCCTCGATCATGGCGATCATGCTGGAGGAGCTGCTGCTGGGCGACGGCCAGCGGGTGCTGGAGATCGGCACCGGGACGGGATACAACGCCGCGCTGCTCTGCCACCGCGCCGGGTCGGGCCAGGTGTCCACAGTGGACATCGACGGCTCGCTCGTGGCGGTGGCGAAGGCCCGGCTGGCCGAATCCGGGTACGCGCCGTCGTGCGCGACCGCCGACGGCGCCCAGGGATTCCCGGCGGGAGTGCTCTACGACCGGATCCTGTGCACCTGCGCGGTGTCGGTGATCCCGCCCGCGTGGCTGGCGCAGACCGTGCCGGGCGGCATGATCGTCACGACGTTGAACCGGCCGATCGGCGCCGGCCTGGTCCGGATCGTCGTCGGCGAAGGCGCGACGGGACGAGGCCAGGTGCTCGCGCGCGACGGACGTTTCATGCCGCTTCGCGCGCACCGGCGCGATCTCCCGATGCCGCCCTCGCCGTGCGCGAAGGACTGGCGACGGGCCCAGCTGCCGCTGGCGATGGTGCTACAGCCGCAGAACCGGTTCGAGTTCTTCGCCGGGCTCGCACTGGACGGCGTCGGCACGATCCGTGAGGACACCATGGCGTTCGACCCGCGTCCCGGCGTCGACGGCACGACGAGCGGGCTCGTCCTTGTCCATCCGGACGGCTCATGGGCGCGTTGCCGCGAAGCGGGCGACGTCCGCGAAGTCGCTCAGGGCGGCCCGCGGGCGTTGTGGGACATCGCCGAGCGCGCGTACGACGAATGGTGCGAGCTGGGCAAGCCGGAGCGGGACCGGTTCGGCTTGACCCTCGACGGCGAGCGTCAGGAGTTCTGGCTGGACTCCCCGGACGGCCGCCGCTGGCCGCTGCGCGCGAGCTGATTCCGGACCCAGGCTTCGACGTGGTCGGTGGCGGCCTCGAGCGGGACGTCCGTGGTGTCGAACAGTTCGACGTCGAGTGCCTTGGCGTTGTCGCGGAGCCAGTCGGTGAACTCCAGCGTCTCGTCGATGCGCGGCTCGTCCCACTCGCGCCATTCCGGCCGGGCCCGGAGCCGGTGCCGCAGGACGTCGTTGTCGGCGATCAGCGCGAGGTAGTGGATGCCGTCGAAGAAGGCGCGCTCGGGAAGCGGTTCGAACTCCGGCGGCGCGACGGTCCCGCACAGCACGACCGGGCGCCCGTTCTGGTGGAGCATCGCCGCCATCCGCAGCCAGGCCGAGCGGAACGCGGGGATGTCGTCGCGCAGCGCGCCGATCCACAGCACGTCCTGCTCCAGCACGACGGCGTCGGGAGCGAGCCGCCGGGCCAGTTCGGGGCCGACGGTCGACTTCCCGGCGCCGCTCGGGCCGGTCAGCGCGAACAGCGGGAGCTTGCGAAACGGCCACCTGTGCCCGCAGCGGGCACAGGTGAGCGTTTCGCCGTCGACGATCGGGCGTTCGGCGCGGTCCCCGCAGGCCGGGCAGATCCTGAGGTCGAGAACCACCTAGTCGAAGAGGTTCTCGAGGAAGCTGCGCTTGCGGTGGCCATGCCCGCCGTGTCCGTACGGTCGGGGCGAGTCGGAGTAGCCGCCGTGCCGATAGGGCTTCGGCGAATCGCCGTAGCGACCGCGGTACGGCTTGGGTGAATCGCCGTAGCCGCCGCGATACGGCTTCGGCGAGTCCGGCCTGCCGTAGTGCGCGGTGGGCGGCGGGCCGCCTTGATACGGCGGTAGCGCCTGGTTGTAGTACGTGTTCTCCGCGCCGACGATGGCTTCCAGCTCGCCGCGGTCGAGGAAGATGCCGCGGCAGCCGTCGCACTGGTCGATGTGGATGCCGTTCTTGTCGACGGTCCGCATCTGATTCTGACACTTCGGACAAATCACATATGGCAGCCTACGCATTTTCCGCGCGGCGCGTCAGCCGCGCTCCGATCAGCAGGCACACAGGCAGAACGGGTGCCCGGCGGGGTCGGCGTACACGCGGAACGTACGCGGTGAGTCGTCCAGCAGCTTCGCGCCGATTCCCAGCGCCCGCTCGTGCGCGGCTTCCATGTCGGTGACGTCGAGATCCAGGTGCGCCTGCTGCGGATTCTCCTGCGACGGCCACGCCGGCGCCCGGAAATCCTCGACGCGCTGGAACTCCAGCCGTGCGCCGCCCTGGGGATTGGTCAGCGTGGCCCAGTGCCCGTCGTGCTTGATCTCGGCCGGGTCCCAGCCCAGCAATTCACGGTAGAACCCGGCCAGCGCCGCCGGATCCGGGCAATCCAGCGCCACTCCCCCGAACGTCGGTATCGCACTCATCCGTCTCCCCTTTCGTCAGCTGTAACCGATGTTCGGATTATGGTGGTTAGGCGGGCAGGTCGCAACCGGTCGCGCCCGTACACTGGCGGGGTGCACACCGACGCTTCCCTGGTGGTGGCCTTTCTCAACACCGTCAATGTCGAACGCGGCGACGACCTGCTCGACGATCCCGAACGCTGGCATCGCTGGGCCGCCGAACACGGGGTTTCCCCGAATCCGGCGGATGACGCGCGGGCGGCGCGGGACAAACTGCGTGCCGCGATCGGCGATCCCCGGCTCCCGGGCGGTGCTCTCGACGTCGCCACGCAGATCTCCCTGACCGAGGACGGCCCGGCGCTGGTCGCGGCGGACGCCGTCGGCGCGGTGCTCGCGGCTTCGGCGCGGCTGGCGGTGCGGGGCGACTGGATCCGGCTGAAGATCTGCCCCGCGGACGACTGCCTGTGGGCCTTCTACGACGAATCGCGCAACCGCTCGCGCCAGTGGTGCTCGATGCGGGTCTGCGGCAACCGCGAGAAAGCGCGCTCCTGGCGGGCCCGGGCGGCGGAGATCCCCAGCTAACCCCTTCGGGCGACTGTGGACAACTCGCTTGCCGCCCCCACATATCCGCTCCCAGTTCATCCACACCCCCACACGTTGTGGACACCCACTACTCCATCGCCGTGAAATGTTGTGGATAACCCGGGGGATAACTCAGCTTCCTGTGGACAACTGGTTTCGGGGTGCTCGAAGTGTGGTATAGAGCCGCGGTCGTTGTTCGCGGCCCCCGGGTGCCGCTTTCGGGGCAGGCGCTGCGGCAGTCGGGTGAGCGGTTGTCACGTGCTGGGGGACGCCTTTGGTGGGCTCTCTGCGCTGGGGGTGTCCTTCAGCGGTTGGGGCCTCGCCGGTGAGCCGGGGGCGTCGATCAACGTGGCTCAGCGTCGGTCACGGCCGGACGTTGGGGTTGCGGTGACGGGTGAGGCTTGTGAGGCGCGGGTCCGGACTCCCCTGCGTCCCGAACGACGCGTTGCGGACGTTGAACGTCCCTTACGCGTCG